>DATAHE010000435.1:0-3434 GCA_036263355.1 Steroidobacteraceae bacterium
GAATGCATTGAATGTCAGCACCATCAAAGGGGACGCTTTTGACGTACTCACCAGCCTGCATGAGCAAGGGCGAAAGTTTGATGTGGTGGTGATTGATCCGCCAGCGTTTATCAAACGCAAAAAGGATATCCCCAAAGGCGAGGCGGCTTACAAGCGTTTAAATCAGTTGGCCATGCAGCTGGTGCAGCGCGATGGTCTGCTGGTTTCCTGCTCTTGCTCTTATCACCTGGAAACGGTGATGCTGGTTGATGCGATTCAACGCGCGGCTCGACACCTAAATCGCTTTGCACAAATTATCGAAGTAGGCGGCCAGTCGCCGGATCATCCGGTGCATCCTGCCATCACTGAAACCCGATATTTGAAGTCCTTCATCGTGCGCGTGGTCGCCGACTGAGTCAGTAATCGACTGTGGGAATCAAGACATAGCTGTTAAACTCGCCTGCCCATGATTATCTATCCCCACATAAATCCGAACATTGTGTCTATCGGCCCCGTGTCGCTGCGCTGGGACGGGTTGATGTATGTGCTGGGGTTTGTCTCTGCATGGTGGCTGGCGCATCGTCGCGCCGCTCAACCTAACTCCACCTGGAAATCACAGGATGTCGAAGATCTGATTTTCTTTGCCGCATTGGGTGTCATTCTGGGTGGCCGCATAGGATGGATTCTTTTTTACGGTTTCACCGAGGAGCTCCGTGATCCGTTACTACTGTTCCGTATCTGGGAGGGCGGGATGTCGTTTCACGGTGGTTTGATAGGCGTCGTCGTTGCATTAATCTGGTTTGCACGTCGTCGCGGCCGCAGCGTTATGGATGTCTGTGACTTCACTACACCGTTGCCAGCCCTGGGATTGATGTTCGGACGCATTGGTAACTTCATCAATGGTGAATTGTGGGGCAAGCAGACCGATGTGCCTTGGGCATTTGTGGTTGACGGCGTGCCCAAGCATGCATCACAGCTTTATGAAGCAACACTCGAGGGCCTGGTATTGTTCATCATCGTCTGGGTCTTCACGAACAAGCCGAGACCACAATTAGCACCCACTGGTTTATGGTTGTTGGGTTACGGCGTGTTCCGTTTCCTGATCGAGTTTGTACGCATACCCGATAGCAACCGTGGTTATCTGTTGTTTGGCTGGGTGACGGAAGGTCAACTGCTTTGTCTGCCGATGATTGCCGTGGGTATTTACATACTGGTGTGGGCGTATCGCTCCAAGCGACCCAGCGGAAACTATGTACAGGCTGCTGTGAGTTGAAGCATGCGGCAGTACCTTGATCTACTGCGTTTGATTCGCACCTCCGGTCTGAAGAAAACAGATCGCACTGGTACTGGCACCCTGTCCGTCTTTGGGCATCAGATGCGATTCGATTTGTTACAAGGCTTTCCGCTGGTCACCACCAAGAAACTGCACATTCGTTCAATCGTGTATGAATTACTGTGGTTTTTACGCGGCGATACCAACATCCAGTATTTGAAGGATCACAATGTATCCATCTGGGATGAATGGGCCAATGATCAAGGCGAGCTTGGTCCGGTATATGGCAAGCAATGGCGTGCATGGCCAACACCAGATGGTGGCTATATTGACCAGATCAGCCGGACGGTTGATTTGATTCGTCGCAATCCAGATTCGCGACGAATTATCGTCAATGCCTGGAATGTGGGTGAGCTTGAGCAGATGGCGTTAACTCCCTGTCATGCGTTGTTTCAGTTCTGGGTGGGTGATGGCAAGTTGTCCTGTCAGTTATATCAACGCAGCGCCGATGTGTTTCTGGGTGTGCCATTCAATATCGCCTCCTATGCATTGTTGACTCACATGTTTGCGCAGCAATGTGATTTGCAGGTAGGCGAATTTGTGTGGACCGGTGGCGATTGCCACTTGTACCTGAATCATCTTGAGCAAGCAGATTTGCAGTTGAGTCGCGAGCCGCATGCGCTGCCTTCGCTTGCGATCAAGCAGCGTCCCGCATCCATCTTTGAATATCAATTCGAGGATTTTGAGATTACTGGTTACGATCCGCATCCGGCGATCAAGGCGCCTATTGCAGTTTGATTGATTTGTATTAACGCAGTTACTTGATTCAAAGTCGCCGCGAATATGTCCTTGTCTATCCCGGCAAAAAAATCGGACATGTTTTTGAGGGTTTTGAATCAAGTGCCTGCGTCAGTACAGAGTTAAATTTGGTGTAAATAAACTTTTCATGGCTACTAGAAAAAAACATTCTTCACAACACAGCGAGCGTGCCAACAAAAAGGCAACTCAGAAGTCTGCCCGTATCAAGGTTCCGGAACCTGATTACATCTCTTCTGATTTAGTTGAAGTGCGTAACTCAGCGATCCACGGTCGTGGTGTATATGCGGCGAAGTCGATCAAGAAGGGGTCGCGCGTCATGGAGTACGTGGGCGAACGTATCTCGCATGCAGAAGCTGATCGACGCTTCTGGGAGAAGGGCGAGGATGACGGCCATACCTTCCTTTTTGTAGTGAATCATCGCACCGTGATCGATGGAACGCATGATGGTAACGATGCGCGGTACATCAATCATCGTTGCGAACCGAATTGCGAGACGGTCACTGAAGGCAATCGCATTTTTATTGATGCCGTGAAGGATATTAAAAAAGGTGAAGAACTCGGCTATGACTATCAGCTAACCTGGGATAGCGGTGATGATCCTGAGGAATTGAAGCTATATGACTGTCGATGTGGAGCGAAGAGGTGTCGCGGCACCATGCTCGACAAGTTGCCGCTCGATGAGCAGCGTCGTCGCGAACGCGCCAAACGCAAGCGCGCCAAGTTGCGTGCAAAGGCCGTATACAAGAAAGTCATGCAGCGTTCGAAGTCCGGTGCGACGGGCTCGAAAAAGACAGGAACAAAGGTGAAGGCGAAAGCAAAGACAAAGGCACGCAAGTGATTTCTTTGGTGGTGGCAGTTGCAGATAATGGCGTGATCGGCGTGAACAACCAATTGCCATGGCGATTGCCCAATGATCTGCAGCGCTTTAAGTCGATCACCATGGGTAAGGCCATTATCATGGGACGCAAGACCTTTGAATCGATTGGTAAGCCGCTGCCCGGTCGGCGAAATATTGTGGTGTCGCGCCGTCCTGATCTGGTGATTGATGGATGTACCGTGGTGAATTCAGTTCAGTCGGCCATTGAGGCGGCGGGCAAAGAAGACGAGTTGATGGTGATTGGCGGTGCAGATATCTATCGACAGGCATTGCCATTAGCCCAACGCATCTACTTGACCCGTGTTCATGCGGATATTCAGGGCGATGCGGATTTTCCGCAGCTGGATACTGAATGGCGCGAAGTATCCTGTGAACAATGCGCAGCGGATGAACGACACGCCTATCCGTACAGTTTTGTGGTTCTGGAGCGAGTAGCACTATGACATCAGTAACCTCATTGCCAGAATGGCAGGCGCTGCAGGCGTT
>DATAHE010000436.1:0-1767 GCA_036263355.1 Steroidobacteraceae bacterium
CAACGACAAGAGCATTGTAATCAAGTCATTCCCGAAGCCAGTTCCCACTCGTACGGTGGGTGCGGTGTGGCGCAAGAGCAGTACGCGTGGTGGCGCCATCAAGGCAGTATGTGAAGTCATCAAGGACGCGATGAAGTGATGCACTTCCCTTACGGGAAGATTGTGCTTGCGTTAGTCCCGAGCGCCCTGCTAGATTCCGCCCCATGCGTAACCACCAGCAACCAATGATTCAACTGCCCCGTCGCGGCAGCTCGTTGCTGGGTGCGCGCCTGCACCTGCGTCGCTAGACGCACATTATTCTTGTTCGCGCCAATGGCGCCGATTGTCTTCATCCTTTTCGTTTTCAGCTTTTAATTGCCGTGGGAGAAATCCATGTTGCAACATCCTTCGAGTAAGTACCGTGCGTTCGCGCAAATCAATTTGCCGGATCGCACCTGGCCCAGTAAAGCCATTACCCATCCACCGCTGTGGTGCAGTGTTGATCTGCGCGATGGCAATCAGGCGTTGATTGAACCCATGGATGCCGCACGCAAGCGGCAAATGTTTGAGCTGCTGGTGCAGACGGGCTTCAAAGAAATCGAAGTGGGTTTTCCCTCTGCATCACAAACCGATTTCGACTTCGTACGACAATTGATCGAAGAGAAGTTGATACCAGAAGATGTCACCATTCAAGTATTGACTCAGGCACGACCTGAACTGATCAAGCGTACCTTTGAAGCATTGCGTGGCGCGCCTCGTGCGATTCTTCATTTCTATAACGCTACCGCCGAGTCCTTCCGCCGCATTGTGTTTAATCAAGATAAAGCAGGCACGGTAAAGCTTGCTGTCAATGCGGCAACGCTGATCAAACAACTCGCCGACGAACAGAAAGACACGCAGTGGCAATTTGAATATTCACCCGAAACCTTTTCGTTTACCGAATTGGATTTCGCACTGGAAATTTGTGAAGCTGTGTTGCAAGTATGGCAGCCCACGCCGCAACACAAAGCGATATTGAATCTGCCGACTACAGTGGAAGTCGCTACGCCGAATGTCTATGCGGATCAGATCGAGTGGTTCTGCCGTCACCTGAAGCATCGCGACAGTGTGGTGATCTCCGTGCATCCACATAATGATCGCGGCACCGGCGTGGCATCAGCAGAATTGGCCATGATGGCCGGTGCGGATCGTGTTGAAGGCACGTTATTCGGCAATGGTGAACGCACCGGTAATGTCGATATCGTTACCTTGGCGCTGAACATGTACACGCAAGGTGTCCATCCGCAACTGGACTTCTCCAACATCAACACCACGGCACGCACGGTTGAACATTGCAATCAATTGCCGATTCATCCACGTCATCCTTATGTTGGTGACTTGGTATTCACCGCGTTCTCCGGCTCGCATCAGGATGCGATCAAGAAAGGTTTTGCGGTTCGCAAGGAAGATGACATTTGGGAAATTCCTTACCTGCCAATTGATCCACGCGATGTGGGTCGTAGTTATGAATCCGTTATTCGCGTGAACAGTCAGTCGGGCAAGGGTGGTATTGCCTACTTGCTGGAACGTGATTACGACCTGGCATTGCCACGTCGTTTACAGATCGAGTTCTCGCAGGTGGTGCAAGGCATCACTGATGCCACGGGTAAAGAACTTAACTCTGCAGAGATATGGTCGGTATTTGAAAGTGAATATCTTGTGCAGCAAGCCGCTTATGAATATCGCTCGCATCAATTGATGACCGATCAGGACGGCAGCGACAACGAACGTCTTTCCATCAAGCTGAGC
>DATAHE010000437.1:0-15891 GCA_036263355.1 Steroidobacteraceae bacterium
CAAGGCAGTTGACACGGAAGGCTTCATTCGTCGTTGGCTAGTGCTGGAACCAATTCCTGTCACTCCTAATCTGACCGAAAAAGGCGTGAAAGACGCATTACAGAACCAATCGTTTGCGGATCAGTTTTCCATCAAACCCAAAGATGGTGACAGTGTCATGGTCAAGGACACCAAGTTGACATGGCACGCGCTGGATACCTTGCTTTACAACGTCAATCTGTATCACTTCGCGTGGTCGTTATCTCGTCCAACCAGCAATGTGTTGTTCTGGGCGGTAACGGTTGTCGAAGCACCACAAGAGATGACGAATGTACGTCTTGCTATAGGGTCCAACGCTGCATCCAACTGGTGGCTGAATGATGAGCCAGTGATCGAAATATACGGTGATCGTCAGACCGTGATTGATGATGGCGTATCCAAGCGTGTGACTTTGCACAAAGGGCGCAACGTCATTCGTGTTGCGGTTGTTAACGGCGGCGGTGCGACTGATTTTTGCGCACGCTTCCTGGATGCTAATGACAAACCAATTACGGGATTGAAGTCTTCACTCGAATGGCAGTGAGCAGTAGGATCGCTTTAGAGAAGCCAGCGATTCTTGCTAAGCGCCACGGTTTATCTAACCGTGGCCAATCCAGAAACTCATCCTCAAGCGCTTGCCAGCTGCTTTCGGGAACAGTGGACTCAACCCCGCTGCTTCTGACTTGAACCCAGCGACGCACTCGTCGCAGACATAAAGGCACATTCTGCTGGGGCTATCGTATACAACATCAACAGTCAGCGATCCTTACCCACGCAACGTCAGCTCTATCGCACGCACGTTTCAGTTTTCTGGAGACGTTATTAGATTGCGACATTGATAGCATCCGGTGCACTGAACGCCAAAAGTAGCCAAGAGGACTCTGATGATGAACACGATCAGAATTAGGACAGAAGTCCTTAAGGCAGCAACGAAATGGATTATGGCAGTTTTTATACTGTGTATAGCCACTTCGGCGCAAGCAGCAACGTTCACTCTCATAAACAGCAACCCGGCAAACAATGCTGTTGATGTCTCCAGAACTGATTCGCTGTCCCTTACCTTCTCCACCAATCTTGATCCGCGTTCGGCATCACGCAATGGCGTGTTATTGCAAAGCTCTGCGACCGGTATCCAACAGGTATCACTAAGCGTCTCCGGAGCAGTACTGACAATACGTCCATTGACTCCACTACTGCCGTTTACTCGTTACACACTTAGTATATCTTTGCTGGTGGGAAGCAACGGTGAACAACCGGAATCAACGATGGTCCTCACCTTTAAAACTCGTGATGCAACATGGCAGGCTGAGCAACAGGTCTATAACGTTGCATTGGGCCAATGGAACACGGTAACCGCCACCAATTCCAGTGGCGTACGTTTTATCGCGTGGATGCAACCCAACAATCCAGGCGTCGGCTACGATGTGTGGGGAGTACGTCAAATTCCGGGACGAGCACCGTCTGATCCGGTGCTTATTGCACGTTTTCCAAACAGCGAAATCTTCGAAGTAAAAATATTTATCGATGACGCCGGTAACGGCTTTGTTTCGTGGATAACAGATACTCCGCCAAATCCAGCGCACGTCTGGGTGGCTCGCTTTACGACCTCAAATGGGTGGAGCGCACCACAGATTATCAATGGGAATTCCAAACTAACTGGTGGTGACGTGCACATTGCATTCGACAATGCCGGTAACGCGTTGGCGCTATGGAAGGAGCACAATTGCTGCGGCGGCCTCTCTTATCAACGCATTATTGCCAGTCGATTCACTGTAAATAACGGCTGGAGTAAGCCAGTTCATCTGGATGATTCGGCCTCTCTTTTTTGGGGAAAGATTGATATTGAGATGGATAAAGCGGGCAATGCTTACGCCACTTGGCTGGACCTTAAGAGCACCACCCAACTTTTTCCTGAATTGATGGTGAGTCGTTACGTGCTGAACAACGGATGGAGTACGCCGCAGGCTGTTGCAACTGAGTCGGCCAGCCACACAGACGGTTATCAAGTTCTCGCAGTCAATCCTCGTGGAGAAGCACTGCTGATATGGGCTGATGATTACGGCGTGAGCATTGCCCGAGCGGACAATGCGGGTAACTGGACTCCTTCAATGGTTATCGACTCAAGCAATACTTATGCGCCAACGCAAGCGGTTCTACTCGATGATGGTCAAGCTTTCGCCGCTTTTGGAAACGGCCTGATGAATTTCACGCCGGAAAAAGGACAATGGAGTAAACACCCATTGCAAACTGATGGGAGCACTACGCAAGGTGGTGACGTCAGCATTATTGCCGATGCTAGTGGCAACGCGCTGGCTGCATGGGTCCAGGTTATAGATCACATCCCCGCACTCTATACCAAACGCTATCGCTCACACTGGGGCTGGCTTGGGACTGTGCGTATGGATATGCACAATCCTTCAGTCGGCGCAGAATTGATGGAGCTTGCGCCTCAGGCAAGCGGCAGTGCAGTGTTGTCATGGTTGCAAAGTGCCGGTGATGCATCGCAGGATTTGCGCGCAGCGCGATTTGAATAAAGAGATCACTAAATACACCGCCGCTATAGAACGCCCATTCAGGGACAACGATTTTTATCAGCGCATCACTGTCTCATTGCTGGTAAGTCACAGCCTACAGTGAATGACCTCACTCACCTCTCCTTTATAAAGCGAATATGAGGAGGATAGTTGCTTCATGAAGCTTCACAATATCGCAACGCCGAGATGTATTTCTTTGCGATGTACTTTTAATGAGAAGTCGACATGTACAACTTGCCACAATTTACTAGGAGGTTAGATGAATAGTCCACGCCCAATCAGTGATCGCAACGTCAATCTTGATATCTATGAAACAACCAGTGGCTCATCAATGTCTGGTGTGTCATGGGCCGCAATCTTTGCGGGCGCAGCGGGCGCGTTCTCTTTATCACTGGTGCTATTCATTCTCGGCACGGGTCTGGGGCTAAGTATGATTTCGCCATGGAGTGACAGAGGAGTATCAGCGTCTGCAGTAGGTACCTCTGCTTTTCTGTGGACAGCGCTTACGCAGATTCTCGCATCTATAGTTGGCGGATATCTTGCGGGCAGATTGCGCGTCAAGTGGGTAAAGATTCATGACGACGAAGTGTTCTTCCGAGATACCGCACACGGCTTTATCGCATGGTCAGTTGCCACCTTGGGTGCGGCAGTTCTTTTCATTATGCCGATGATGGCGCTTGTTAATACCGGAGTGCATGTGGCATCAAATACTGCATCAGCCACGGTCGCCGCTAGTGTAGTAGCCACTGGTAATGCCGCGAATCAAGGCTCAACTATTCCCATGATGACGACTGCGGGTAGCACTTCTGCCAACACCTCCGTCAATTCTGGAAATTCGCTTGGCTACTCAATCGATTCGTTATTCCGCGTCGACCCAAAAACGAAACCCGGAGTGACATCAAACGACAACGTTGAAGTCACACGCATCTTCGTCGCAGACTTGATGAGAGGGCAGCTTCCCGACGAGGACAAGACCTATGTTGCACAAGTCGTTGCCGCGCGCACAAATACTTCGCAGGCGGATGCGGAACAACGTGTCGGCAAGTTGTTCAACGACATGTTGATTGCTGAAGAGAACATGAAACAGAAGGCAAAGGAAACCGCAGATGCGGCACGCAAGGCATCGGCCCACGCTGCCCTATGGATGGTGATTGCCCTGCTCGCTGGTGCCTTTAGTGCAAGCTTTGCAGCAACTTTTGGCGGCAGGCTTCGCGACAAGATTGCCTGAAGCAAGTTCGACTCATTTGAATAGCACGTAGACGACAAACAACTTCATATTTAAAGAGGCTTATATGCGATCCATACTATTGTGGTTACTCGGTGTTCCGATTCCAATCATCATTCTGATTGCGTTGATGTATCACTAGTAGCTTGTGCGGTGGGCGGCTACTTTCCTATCACGTCAGTTGCTAACGCTGGCGTGTACTTCGGCAAGTGCAGTGCGTGGGTAGCTTGCTCAAAGTCGTAACCGTAACCAAGTATCCTGCCATCACTGAATGCCGGCCCAAGAATTGAAATGGTGACCGGCAAACCCGTTGTGGTCATGCCCGCTGGTACAACCAGATCGGGATAGCCCGTCATATTGGATATGTTGAACGCTTGTGAAGTTGGATCAGTACCGCGAGGACTGGCCGGTGGCGTAATCGGTGCCGGTCCAGTTGGACTGCTTAAGTACACAATCGCGTCCAGGTTATATTTTTTCATCACAGCGTCGACGGCTGATTTGACCATCGCGAAGCCTTCGTTCTTCGCGGCGAGATAAACAGGGTCATCCAGATCCAGTGCAACGGAAGCGCTGTACTTTAACGCAAAAGCTTTCTGCGGACTGGGATAGCCGGTTGCAGGATCATTGGAGATACGCACCAGATCGTCGAGCGTTTTAGGATAACCAGGTCCGGTATTCTTTTGCAGATACTCTGCTATCTGTGCTTTAAAGTCAGCTTGCATGACGGTATTGAAAGCACCGGCACGCCCTTCCAGCATGAACGCTGGATATTTGAAATCGACAGTAACTGCACCGAGTTTGCGTAAACTGTCGAGTGCCTCGCCAAATACTGCGTCCACTGCCGCATCCTTGCCATCGAAGTCGCGGGCAATACCAATACGCGCCCCATTCAGCGCGCCTTTTTTCAGGAACGTGGTGTAATCTTTTTCAACGTGCCCTTCGCTCCTGGCTGTCATTGCATCGGCAGGGTCAACCCCTGCCATCACATTCAATGACAACGCAATGTCGTACACACTGCGCGCCATTGGTCCGCCGGTGTCCAATGATAATGACAAGGGCACAATGCCATCGCGCGACATCAATCCCGTGGTTGGCTTTAATCCAACAATGCCATTGACCGATGAAGGTCCGCGCACTGAACTCGCGGTATCCGTGCCCAAACCGAACTGCGCGAACACGGCAGCAATCGCTGCACCGGTGCCACCACTGGAACCTGAAGGGCCTCGATCCAGGGCATGCGGATTGCGTGTCTGTCCACCCATCGAACTGTAACCATTGGGAATCGCACCGGCTTTAAGAATAGTAGGATCTTTAGCTCCACCCACACTGCCGCCACCTGATGCAAACTCACTCATGTTTACCTTCGCAAGGATAATTGCGCCTGCATCGCGCAATCTTTTCACCACGAACGCATCGTTCGGCGGAATACTGCCTTTCAACATCGACGAGCCCGCAGTGGTTGGCATGTCGAAGGTGTTGTAGTTATCCTTCAGCACAATCGGTATGCCATGCAATGGTCCGCGACTCTTGCCCGCCTTGCGCTCTGCATCGCACTTCTTTGCTTCGTCGAGTGCCTTGCTATTAAATGTAATAACTGTATTGATGGTCGGTCCGTGCTTGTCATACGCCTCAATGCGCTTCATATACGCATGTACCAGCTTCACTGAGGTTAATGAACCATCAGCAAAAGCCGTTTGCAGATCAGCAATGGTGGCGGTTTCAATGTTGACCGGCTTGCTGGCGGGCTTGGCGTTTACCGACAGTGCAATTAGCAATGCAATTAGCAGCAGACCATGACGAAGCAGCGACGGAGCTTTCATCGATATCTCTTTGTAGCAACTATTGAAATGCAGCTTCGGGTAAACCGTAGCCATACCTCTTCAGACGATGAATACTCGCAAGCCCCTACAAAAGCGGATAGAAATTGTGGTTGTAGCCAATGATGTGGCGATAGTTTTTGCAGCGCATGAAGGCTGCGCTTTTCTAATTATGATGAAAGCCGAGTGTCAGCAAACAATACTTATTTAAGAACCTTGAAGCGGCCACTGATCTGCGCCCACGCACCTCTTCCAGCACCCGTCATGGTATGAAGCTGCTCATCCTTGGCAGCGACCACGCAGTTCCGGCCACGATGCTTGGCCTGGTACAGTGCATAGTCGGCTTGCTTAAATGCTTCTTCGAAAGACTGGTTATTTGTCGTAGACGCGACGCCGAAACTGGCTGTTACGGCTAGCGAAGGATCTTTCGGGAAGGCAGCATCCTTGATTAGCTGTCGCAGTTTTTCCGACAACTCGACGGCTGCTGTGAGTGGCGCGCCGGGGCAAACCAGCACAAATTCCTCGCCGCCCCAGCGACCCAGACCATCGGTATCTCGCGTGTTGCTGCCCAACAACGTGCCGATGGTTTGCAGAACGTGATCGCCGATATTGTGACCGCGCTCGTCATTGATGTTCTTGAAATGATCAAGGTCAATCAGGACGATGCTAACCAGTCGATATCTCGCCGACACATCTGCAATATATTGGTCAATGCCATGACGATTCAGCACACCAGTCAGCGCATCGACTGTGGAAAGTCGCTGATACTTTTCCTTTTCTGATATCAACTCTAAATTCCGCTCCATAAGTGATTTAAGCCGCTGACGCTGCTGCTTGTATTTTTCGTGCAGCACGACAAGGCGCATAGAGCCATACACAAAGCCAATCACAATCCAGACGGACAGTATTCCGAGATACCAATCTTCTGCACTGATCCAGTCACCGCTAAAATCAAGTCGATCAATACGGACATCGTGATGCCCCGCAAGGTCGCCAATAAAATCGACGGAGAATGCTGTCGCGTTACTCAAATCCACCGATGCATAATCCCGGGGCATGTCGTATTGAGTTAACCACCACTCCGGTACCGTCAATTCGTTAAGACCAATGGTCAGAGGCTGGGCCAAGTCGCGCGGATGCAGATTGATCGTATTGATCTTGGATGAGTTGGCATCTTCCAGTTTCGAAAAGCGTGGATCGAAATCACGAATGCTGATGCGAATGTAGCGGGCAGCGCCGGTATATCGCAACTTCACTGTCAACTTATGATATCGCCTGAGGTTGGTTCCTTGACTCGCATCATCCTTCGATAGCATGTAGTAAAAGGCACAACCTTGATTGACGTTTCGAGCAAACTCACATTCATAGTGAAAGCTTTCCTGATCAACCCATCGAACTGCATTAGCTGCCTCGCCATCCTGTGGTAACAAAAAGTAGGAAGCGTTGCTGGCAGAGGAACTGAGCACCAGATGTCTTTGCGGAATAAAGCGATGTCCCACCACTGCAAGCAACGTCGCTAGCACAGCGATCATCAGCGCGATGGAAGGAAAATATCGCGGGTATGAAATCGAGCGCATGAATCTGGAGCTGAGGTATATAGCCGAAGTATGCGTGTTTTCTTCTTCCTGACGAGTGCCCGCCGCACATACCTGAGTGTTTTCCAGATATTCGCAAACTGCGTCCTGTTTAGCGTCGCGTACAGATTATTCATAGTGAGGTTATGTTGTCTTGCGGTCAGAAAAATCTTGCTCACGTCACATTTTCTTGTGACCTTGATAGCCAGAAAGCGAACCAAAAAAAATGCCGCAGCGAGTCAGCGCATGCCGACGAACAAAGCCTTTGCTCTCCGGCGTGCCAGACCAGTACCAAAGCGCATATTGATCACCTCATTGGCCAACACTCAGGAGCGCAACATGCAAACCGCAAGCGACGAATTGATTGATCTGGAAAATCGCTTCTGGCAATCCATGGTTGACGAAGATGCCGAAACTGCCGTGACCATGCTCGCTGAACCATCACTAATGATCAGTTCGCACGGAAGCATCAAATTCAACCATGACGAGTTTCGCAAGATGCTGGAAGATGGAACCATGGTGATCAACTCGTTTGAGCTGAACGATGTCAATGTCTTTTTCCCGAGCGAAGACACTGCGCTGATCACATATAAAGCGAAGCAAACTACATCGATGCGTGGCAAATCTGAGCAAACCACTCAGGAGATGACGGACTCGTCTGTCTGGACACGACAGGATGGCGCATGGCGCTGCGCGATGCACACTGAGACACCGACTGCCAGCAAGTCCACAGATAGCAACGTACATTAACAAGCAGTTCAATTAGAGAAATCAGGAGACCGCTTGCCACTGCAAGCGGTTGCAGTGGCAAGCACATCAATTGGCTCGTACACATCGCACAGCAGACTGCCCGGCGATACATGACATTACCGGGCATCACAACAGGCGCTAGAGGAGTTTATTGATGCTTCGATTTTCTCTGACGTACCGGAAAGCATGAAGCGCTTTCAACAGAAAGCGTCAATACATCAACGTATCTGCTCTACTGCGACCCCAATGCCTTATACCTTCGTGGTCCGCCCAGCAAACCGATGAATGCACCAAACACTGCTTTCGCACGAGCCTGCGATGCGTGTAAGTGGCGTTCCGTTTCTATTTGGACTCGCTGCGCGTGCGCATCGCCACCTAGCGGCTCGAGTTCCTGTTTCAGCTCAGAGTGTTTTAGCCAACGCTCAATCAACGAAGCATCGACTTCCAGATGAAATTGCAATCCATAGGCAAAACCTTTGTAACAGAAAGCCTGATTCGCGCAACTCGTGGTACTTGCAAGATGCACAGTGTCAGTGGGTTCAGTGAAAGTGTATGCATGCCATTGAAATACTTCCGCTTCACTACCCAAGTGCGTAAACAGAGGATCGCTTGCTGCTGCAGAGGACAAAGTCAGTGGATACCAGCCAATTTCGCGAACAGGATTGGGATGCACGCTCGCACCCAGCGCTGCCGCAAGAAGTTGTGCACCGAGACAGATGCCTAGCACGGGGATTCCAAGATTCAATGCCTGCTTGATAACATCAATCTCGTGAAGCAGATGAGGATAGCGGCTGGCTTGATCAACATTCATTGGGCCACCCAACACGACTAAGCCGTCATACTTCGCGACATTCACCTGCGTATTGGCATGACGCGCGAAATTAACGTAGCGAATACGCAGCCCGGAAGCCCTCAACAATGGATCAAGCACGCCCATCGGTTCACTGGCCACATGCTGCAGAACTAACAGTCTCTTCATTTCTTGATTGTTTTAACTATCACGCGCGTAATGCGGTTGAGACTCAAGCATACAGTGTGACAAGACTGTAAGGCCATATTGTCGATAATGACGTTTGTTTATACCGACTCACGATCAGCTGCAGGTAGGACGCTACCGTCAAGCGTTAGAGACTTCGCCTTGACGAAACCGGATCAAAACTCGATTAGCCTTGCATCGGAGCCTTAACCCCGAGTGCAAATTACCATGAGCATCGATGCCCGACTTATTGAACTGGAAAGAAGCTGGCACGAGGCAGATGAGAAATCGCGCGTCGCACGTGCAGAGCTTGCTGCGAGCAATAGATTAACTACCGCCGAAACATTGGCGATATCAACACGGTTTGAAGAGGCAGAGCTCTTGAAGAAATCGATCATCAATCAGATCGAGGCTCTGGAAGAAAGTATTCTGGTGAGTTAGCTGCCAGATTTAATGAATGCCAGAGGCATCATCAGCATCGCGCACCTCACTAAGCAAACGCTTCACACGTCGACTCGCCAGCACCGGCACAAACGTCTTGATGCGTGCTACACGTTCAAGCTTGCTGTGCTCAATCACATAAATATCCTTGACCACATCAGCTGGCATTTCCATTTCACGCGCCAGTGATTCGATAATCGATTGTTGCTTTGAAAGCTGTTGTGACTCGTGTGAATCGCCCATGCTATCGCTCCTGAAACAGGGCCGCATCGTACATCGAAGCCACGTCTCAGAACACCTTAATTTCCCTCTTAATTTGTGACAGTACTTGCCGCGGTAATGCGGCATTGTTCGTTAAGTACCTGAAAGCAATGGACCTGTAGGTTTCAATGATAATTGCGACTTAAACCGAGCAAATGCCTTTTTCAGCGCGAATGAAAAACCGACGCTTACTGCAATGGATTTGCGCTTTTTTACAATCTCTGAACTGCATCGCTTTGTAACCTGTTTCCACCGTAACAAACAGGAGACAGTCATGAACACACCAACACCATTCATTGTTTCAATTCCGGAAACACAACTCGTTGAACTCAAACTCCGATTGCAGCATACGCGCTGGCCAGATGAACCCACCGATGCCGGCTGGACTCTGGGAACAAACCTCGCCTACATGAAGAAATTTACTGATTACTGGATCCACAACTACGATTGGCGCAAAGCTGAGGCAAGCATCAATGCTCTTGCAAATTTCAAAGTTGATATTGATGGAATTGATTTGCACTTTGTGCACCACCGTTCAAAGAATAAAAAGGCGACACCGCTGCTGTTACTCCACGGTTGGCCCGATTCGTTTTATCGCTACCATAAAGTGATTGAACCACTATCCGAGAATTTTCACGTGATTGTTCCTTCCATTCCCGGCACCGGCTTCTCAACAAAGGCCGCACTGCCGATGGACAAGGTCGCCGACATTTTTGCGAAGCTTATGACCGAGATACTTGGCTACCAGAAATTCATTGCGGCGGGTGGCGATGGTGGCTCCATTATTTCGATGTCGCTGGCACAGCGTCACGCAGAAAAGATGCTTGGCTATCATGTCACCGATGTGGGCTATCCCGATCACACCACAGACTTCACGTCGTTGAGTTCATCTGAGCAAGCGTATGCGGGTGCCGTTCAACAATGGTTCTTTGCACATGGCGCTTTCAACCTGGTTCAAGCGACAAAACCACAATCACTTGCCTTTGCGATGAACGACTCACCCGTGGGCCTTGCAGCATGGATCATGAGTTTTATGGCGGGCATGGGTGTCGGTGATGAGGCGGATGCAAAATTTGGTCGCGATGAATTGTTGACCAACATCATGATTTACTGGCTGACGGAGACGGCAGCATCATCTTTCCGCATCTACAATCAGAATGCCACGCAGACACCAACCATCAAGGGAAGAAACACTAACGTTCCGGTTGCTGTCGCCACTGAGGCACCGATTCCAGGCGGCGTACGGCTGCCGCGCGAATGGGCTGATCGTCAAACCCATCATAATATCGTTCAGTTTCACGACATGGAAAATACGGGACACTTTGCGGCATGGGAAGACCCCACGTTTTACGTGAAGGACCTTCAGCAATTCGCGGCACTCTTGAACAAGTGATGTAGCTGAAGCGTAGATTGAGAGCGTCGGTCAAGGCACCTTGCCTGACGCTCATATCTTATGCACTGGATCGAGATTGGAAGGCAGATGCCCCATGATCTTCTTGATGGACTTGATCATGTGCGGTTGATCTGTATAGCCTAGATCAGCCGCAACCTCTGCTGCGTGCTCGCCAGCTTTCAATCTTCGCACCGCATCCTGGGCGCGCCGGATTAATTGAAAGTCCTTTTGCGTGATGCCCGTTGTTTGCTTGAAGTGCTGCTGCACAGATCGTTTCGACGCTGCTTTAGGTTTTGATGTAAATGCTTTTGCCACCACGTCATCTGACTGCAGCAAGTTATTCTCGGTCATCTGATCAACTAATTGTTCAGCGTTCAAAAATGTTGGTAATGGAAGCAGCACATCATCAAGAATAAAATGATCGCCACTCACTGTGAGGAAACGCAGGTTTGCTCCAGTTCTGACTTCTTTGTCCTGCTTCAGATAAACATGTGCGGCAAATGAAATAACCACCGAGTGCTCTCCTTCCAGATAAGGAACCTCAACCGGTTCAGTTGCTTGCCCACTCAGGAACACACTTGCCTGGCCATCGGGAGCAACGCTGAGGATTAAATCCCACGAGCCGTCGGGCGTCGCCTTGTAAATACCATCACTCAAACAAACCGTTTGCCAGACAGTGTCAATCCATAGGTGTGAAGAGGAACGGCGTGTATGCTTTTGCACGATGCTTCAATATCCCGTTAAGTAATGCATCTGGAGCTGCTGTGGAAATAGTGATCTTCCCAGCAACACAGTTACTCGTTATCGAACGATGCGATAAGCGATTTAGTATTTGTGAGCATACGGATAAAGCATAGAATAGCCAACCTCGACCAACAGGTAATTAGAAAAAGGCATCGCAATGACCAAGTGGTTGAACATCGCGTGTATAAGTGCTTTGTTAAGCACACTGGCAATGACTGTTTGCGCTGGAGAGAAAGCGGCGGCGTCCACGTCTTCGCAAAAAGCCGTCGCCAATCCGAATGATCCGGCAAACTCTTTTCCACCGAAGATGCAGAGCTTTCCGTTGTATGGTGACGCTGCCATTCCGAATTTAAAGCCCGGACCGGATGAAGAAACAGGCGCTGATAAAGGCTGGATACAGAAAGTTTCTCGACCAGTGATTCAGGTTTACTTGCCTGCGAAAGTTAAAGCGACTGGCGCTAGCGTGGTGATTCTTCCAGGTGGCGGTTACGCTGGCCTTACTTATGACTTCGAAGGGACCCAGCAAGCCAATTACTTTGTTGATCACGGCATTGCAGCGTTTGTAGTCAAGTATCGTATCCCCAGTGATCAGACCATGATCGATAAGTCCATCGGTCCGCTGCAAGACGCCCAGCAAGCAATGCGCTTTGCGAGACAACATGCAGCGGAGTGGAATCTTGATCCTGCACGAATGGGGGCGATTGGTTTCTCTGCTGGCGGACATCTGGCTGCAACGCTGGCAACACATTTCAATAAAGCCTACGTCGATAATCCCGATCATATTAACTTGCGTCCGGATTTTTTGATTCTCGTTTATCCTGTCATCAGCATGGATGCCAAGCTGACTCACATGGGATCGCGTAATGGATTACTTGGCGATCACCCATCGGATGAAAAGGTCAAACTATTCTCGAACGAGTTGCAAGTGACCAAAGACACGCCACCGACACTCATCCTTCATGCTGCAGACGACAAGCTCGTTGATGTTGATAACAGCGTTGTGTTCTTTGAAGCACTTCGTCATGCCGGTGTGCCGGTTGAAGCGCAGCTGTTTGAGAAAGGTCAGCATGGTTTCTTCCTGATGCCGCGTGACCGCTGGCAAGGCGCCATCATGGAGTGGATCACTTCGAGTGGATGGTTGCATCCGCAGGTCAACTGATCAAAGTAATGACGTCAGAAGAATCTCTTCCCGTCTGACGATATCGAACTGAAGCCTTAACTGATTCTGTCTTTCGTTTTCAAAACACATTATTCGCCGTGCTGAGCCGTTTGCACTCAACGCAGCGTTGTTATGCTTCTATCGGGCGTGGCAATTTGTAATCGCAAGACCGACATGACGTGAGTAAAGGACTGGCGACCGGAGACAGATTTATTTATAGACTTGTCCCCTTTTTTTGCCTTCTTTCAATGAGACTGCACCGAGAGCATTACTGCCAGTTCACATCGATATTCTTTTTGTTAGAAGTGATATAAAAAATGCAACTCTCGCGGCGAACGACTTGATTTCGCAACTCATGATGTTGCATCAACTCGATTCAAGATCAGACACCGGTTTCTAAAATATCTTTGTTATAAATGTGTTGCTGTATAACAAGAAGTGAACCGCCCAGAGTTCACGTTGCGTCTTTCGTAATACAAAAAGAATAAATTCCGAACAATCTTTCAATCCTCTCACTGATACCGTTAACCGGTTCATCTCATCGCGCCTATACAGCAGTCTTTAATATAGAGGGGTCAGTCATGCGAAAAATATTACGAAGGCTAATTACAGTGGTGTTGCCGCTCATGTGTTTGGTGGCTAACGCCGCAAGCGAACTCCAGAACTATGTACAGCAATGTCAGAACGAACTTCAATTCAATGCCAGTGACGTACCCGCAGTGGATTGCCACAACGGTGTCCTCTTCGCCGGTGGCAGTGTTGGTCCGGTTAACGATTTCGTTGGTTATCTACGTATCACTGATTCGGTTGACCTGGTCTTTGCATGTCGCTGGCTCAACGATCAGGACACCGACCTCCAATACAGGGATAAAACCGCTGCAAGCATCGAGTTGCTCATTCACAACCGGCAAAATGGATCCACTTGTTTCTTTAACGCCAAGAACAGCCATTACGTTCCGGACCCGAACGACGACATTCCTAACGGACGTCGCGCAGTCGCCACAGCCATTGTGTCACCCACCAACTTTGGCGGTACGCACCCCAACGCCGATGACTATTGGCTACAACCTTCCGAGTTGAACGCCAAACGAGTAGAAGCCACCGCACTTAAGGATCAAGCACCGGCGCCAGACATGAAAGAATCTATCCGGTGTGTCGGTTGTCACGTCGCAGGTCCGTATATCGCCTCGCAAAGAATTGGTCCCAAGTTGGCGGATTTTGGATTGCTGAACAACGGCCACGACACCATCGTCGATATGAAGGCGCCGAATCACTATCACGCCGTTGGCAGCAACCCCTACTCTTACCCATATGATCCGAACGCGAAGAAATTCGAAAACTGGGACAACATCATCTATAACAATTTTATCGATCAGTACATCAACGGGTCTTCAGTCAACACTCCCGACGGAAAACCCGATCAGGACTGCAGTGGCGCGTGTCATTCGATAGGCCTCAAGTCGACAGTGGGTCAATTAAACAACGCCGGAATAGTCCTGATACCTTCTTTACATTTCAGCATCGATAATGCCAGCGATTTCATGGCGCCCGAATACGACAGCGCTTACCGCGCGGTGAACCTGGATACCCCGACGAATGCCGACGGAGCTGAATACGAGACGCTGGTTGGTCTGGGTATTCAATATCCCCAATTTTATTGTAGTAATCCTGTTTCGCTCGAGGCACATGTCGTCAAGAATGGCGATTTGTCATCCACTGGCACCGATAGTGGCGGCGGCAACAGAATCTTCTCTACGACAGAGATGAGTCTGATTCCCAATAAGTTGCGAGCCTTCAATCTGCGTGATGGATTAGTGTGCGTGAATGCCGATCAAAACGGCGGTACTTGCAAAGATTACCAGACGGCTTATTTCTGCAATGGTACTTGGACAGATTTTCAGAACCACACTCCAAATTCAACAGGTGACAATGAAAGCCGTTCTGGATTTACAGGACTGTGTTCAAACCCAGGCGCCATTCAAGGCAGATATAACAAAGGTACGGCAGGCTCACCTGATTGGGTTACCTTCGATGGACCCAATGATCGACTAGCGCAATTTAATAACAAGGGCTTGATCTGTGTGAATGCAGATCAAGGTGCCGGACAAACCTGTTCCAATTACGTAGTGCGATTTATTTGCCCCACCAATAGTGCGCCGCTTGCCACGCCCAGCTTCAAGAGTATCTGGTCGGGTGCGATGATCACTGCCACAGCGCAACAGACCGACGCGGAAACACGTGGTCAACCAGATAATAGCAGCTGGAATAGTCAGGACTGGGTAATTGAGTCTATTAGAGGCACTGTCAATGTTCGTATCAGGAATGTATGGAACGGCAAGTATCTGAATGTTCAAAATCAGAATGAAAGTGCCAAAATTGTTACCTATGATCTGAACACCAGTTGGACGAGCATGCAATGGACCATCGAACCTATCGCTAATAGCAATGATGTCCGTATTAAGAATGTATGGACTGGAAAATATCTGACATTGGTTGATACCAGCAACTACTCTGCGATTCTGTCACAGTCATTAAATACGAGCTGGGCAAGCCAACGTTGGTTGCTGCAATAAAAATCATCAACTGCCCAACGTCGCGAATACTTCATGAGCCCACAGTACGAACGTGCTGTGGGCCTTTTCTTTTCTCTTCAAGCCTGAGACAGCGAACGCATTGAGGCGTGACTGATAGATTCACAGCTCGCAACATCGCATTAAAACCTCGCGACCAGCAGACACCGGTAACTCGAATATTCCACTGGAAATTGCGCTCCTTTTTAACGCATGTGAAGTCGCCTGAAACTTATCTTGCGTACTCCCGAATATAAAAAGAACAATTTCCGAACATTCTCTTGCCCCCTGACTGGTACCGTTACCAGGTTTCCGTTAAGCCGTGTCAACGCGGTCGTTTTTAAACACAAACAGAGGTAAGTCATGAGAAAAATATTACGAAGGGTTTCCATCGCGGTGCTGCCGCTCATCTGCGTGGCAGCGCATGCG
>DATAHE010000438.1:0-7165 GCA_036263355.1 Steroidobacteraceae bacterium
AACAGATTGGCAGCCAGCAGCACGATGGCGGCGATCCAGGTGAGCGGATTGATTGTGATTTTTGCAGAACCAAAGTGACCCGCAGCGAACTCATGCATCCAGCCACCGAAACCTTTGACCTTGATGCCGTAGTAAGTACAAAGGATCAAAACACCCACCGCCAAACCCAGCGTCGCGTTTAAATCCGCCGTCGGCAGTGGGCGAAGATGGCTGATGCCGAAAACCTTTTGACCAATCACAGGAAACCAGTCGACGGGCAGTAAATCGATGGCGTTCATTAGCGTGACCCAGCAGAACACCATTAGCGCCAGCGGCGCAATGTAACTGGTATTGCCGTGGACCATGGCCTTGGCTTCGCCATTCACCCATTCGACCAGCATCTCGACGAGCATCTGGAATTTACCAGGCACGCCGGGTGTCGCACGAACTGCAGCGCGACGCAGGACGATCAAAATAATCGCCGCACACAATAACGAGAAGAAAATAGTGTCGAGATGGACGACAGAAAAGTCGAACAGAGCAGTTGGTTCGCGATTCGACAAATGATGCAAATGGTGCGAGATATATCCGGACAAGGTCTCCGGAGCGTCACCACCTTCATTTGCCATCAATGCCAATCGCATACTCACTACCCACGTGCAAAAAGAAACACTGAAAACCAGTACGCCACCAAACTGCCTGTCAGCCCGATGATGATCGCCAGCGGCACCAGTGAGGCAGACCGAAACGCAATCAACAGCAGCCCAACCACCAACATGACCTTGATCAACCAGGTGATCAATACGGTGAACAACGTAGCCGGTTTGGTGACATTCAAAACATGTTTGACCATCACTAACACCAGGTATGAAGTGGCAAGCAGGCCAATGCCCGCGCCTACCAGTACCGACCAACCCCAGCGCTGACTCACCAGTAACCCGAAGATCACTGCCGCCAGTACCGTCCAGCCAAACTGCCATATCAATATCCGCAACGCTTGCTGAACCGGTTTGAACATCTGCTACTCGTACCGTTCAACAACCCTGGCGGACAATAAAAAACCAGCACGCATCGCGGCCGGCCATTCAAATAATCAGGACAAAGACAACTTGGACTTAGGTCACAAGGACCGGCCCTGCAAAGCCCGCGAATTATAGGGAGTGTTTTTCAAGGCGGCAACAAATCTGCACCGTGTTGTGATGGTTATTTGTAAAGTCCGCGTCAGGATGGATCAGGTTTGCGGACTGCTTCAATTTTTATGCTGCAAAAGATCGTTGCAGCATCTGCGGTCTATTGTCTGATTTCTTCTTACGGTCAAAGCCGGGGCTGCTTTGGTCTGGGTGGCTTGCGTCAACAAATTCCCTGTCTACGTGATAACTACCTTTTGGCTTTGACTCGGGCATTGAGTTTCCGTGTCAGTACCACGGCCTTCCTCTTGCCATGGGCCTCGATGCAGATTTCCTTAACCGGCATCAAGAGCGCGTTACCAGTACAAACCACCCAGACCAAAACAGGTCGGGCCGTTTGCCTCGCATCCTGCTATTGGTATTCAGGGTGACAACGATGTCGCCCTGAAGTTCGCGGCCAGTTTGACCGAAAGTCCCAGGGCTGTACCGGCGTTAAATTGGTAATTAACGAAGAAATATCGGAGTGGTATGGCCACTGCGGTTATGCCTCACACTGTGGTTGCAGTCACAACTTGATTGCTTTAGGTTTAATTAAAACCACTGCGGATTTTTTCAATGCACACCGTCATCATTGGTCGCTCCAGTTCACACTTCACTCGCGTCGTCCGTATTTTTGCCGCAGAACTGAATATCGATTACACGTATGAAATTGTTCGCGATCTCTCCTCAGCAGATCCATCCATCTACGCAGGAAATCCTGCGTTAAAAATTCCGGTGCTACGTAATGATCGTGGGACATGGTTTGGTGCGCAGGCCATCTGCAGAGAATTACAACGTCAATCGCAAGGCAACTTGCAAATCCTGTGGCCAGAACAGTTGGACGACAACCTGACATCCAATGCTCAAGAACTGGTGCTTCATGCGATGGGCACCGGCGTTAATTTGATCATGTCAAAGATGAGCGGCGGCGCTGCGCATCCGAAACTGGACATCAGCCTGGACAACTCACTGCGCTGGCTGGAATCAAATGTCACCTCAGTGGTCGACAAGCTGCCAGCACGCGATCTCAGCTTCTTTGAAGTCACCCTGTTCTGCCTGCTGACACATCTGGAGTTTCGCGAGATTCGCAAACTGGATGATTACGCGTCGCTGAAAAAATTCTGCGCAGTCTTCGGCCAACGGCCAGCAGCACTGGCAACACCGTTCCGATACGACACCTGAGATTCTTGGGCTACTTGATGTGCCCGAGGATGCCGTCGAGTTCATCCAGGCTGTGATAGTTGATGATCACTTTGCCGGATCCTTTCGATGAGTGCTGAACTTCCACCTTCGCACCCAGCTTCTCGGCGAGATCTGCTTCCAGTTTTTTCACATTGGGATCTGCCTTTGGAGCTGCTTGTGCCGGATGCGCTTCCTGCTGCTGCAGGCGACGTACTAACGCTTCCGTTTCGCGAACTGACAGACCCTTGCTGACGACCTGTCGTGCTATTTCAACTTGCTTGCGACCTTGAATTGATAACAACGCGCGTGCGTGACCCATCTCCAGCTCGCGATGTTCAACCAGCTGCTTTACTTCGTCTGCGAGTTCAAGCAAACGCAACAGATTGGATACGGATGCACGTGAACGGCCCACTGCTTCGGCTGCATCCTGATGTGTCATGTCGAATTCCTTGATCAGGCGATCAAGTGCGACAGCTTCTTCCAGTGGATTAAGATTCTCGCGCTGAATGTTTTCAATCAACGCCATTGCCACCGCAGCTTCATCCGGCACATGGCGAACCACTGCGGGTATTTCATGCAGACCGGCAATCTGCGCGGCACGCCAGCGACGTTCACCCGCAATGATTTCGTACTGCGTTGGCTGGCCCGGAGTAACGCTGATAGGCCGGACGACGATGGGCTGAATGATGCCCTGCACACGGATTGAATCAGCCAATTCTTGCAACGTTTCCTGACGCATATCGACACGCGGCTGATACTTGCCACGTTGCAGCAGATCAATAGGAAGCTTCGTCAATTGCTGATCAGTTGGCGCAAAGACATTGCGTGACTCGGGGGAGCCTGCAGTAACGGAAGCGTTTTGTGTGACGGCGGGCTGACCCAGCAATGCACCCAAGCCGCGTCCCAGAGTGGGTCGTTTGTTGCTCATGGTTCGAACTTCAAAAAGGGGAGCGACTCAAGCGCTCATCAAACGGGTTGTTGAACAGTTTCATCTGTCGGCGTACCGGCAGGTTGTGCGCCAAAATCTTGTGATGGATCTTCTTCACGACGCAGCATCTCGCCAACCAGCGCCAGATAAGACAACGCACCGCGTGATTCACGATCATAAACCAGCACCGGCTTCCCGAAGCTCGGCGCCTCCGCGAGGCGAATGTTACGAGGAATAATCGTGCGGAATACTTTGTCGCCGAAATGCTCGATCAACTGACTGGATACTTCACTGGCGAGATTATTTCGCGGGTCGTACATGGTGCGCAGAATGCCTTCAACGTGAAGCTGCGGATTGCTGGAGCTCTTGATTTGCTCGATGGTATCAATCAGCGCCGACAGACCTTCGAGCGCATAGTATTCGCACTGCATCGGAATCAAAACGGATTCGGCCGCGACCAGCGCATTCACCGTCAGCATATTGAGCGATGGTGGGCAGTCAATCAGCACCACATCATAAAGACGACGAATCGCCGTCAGTGCATCTTTTAAACGTGTTCCGCCGCCGGGCTTTGCAGTCAAATCAACTTCAGCCGCAACCAGATCCTGATTACCAGGAAGCAGAGTGAAATCGCTGTGCTCAATGGGAACCAGCGCGGCTGTGATATCGCATTCGCCCAGCAATACTTCGGTGGTTGAGCGGGTCAGTGAACGCTTGTCGACACCACATCCCATCGTCGCATTGCCCTGCGGATCGATATCGATCAACAGAACGCGTCGCTTGGTTGCAGCAATGGATGCAGCCAAATTCACGCTGGTAGTGGTCTTGCCGACCCCACCTTTCTGGTTTGCGATGGCGATAACGCGGTTCATGGGGTGCGGATCATACCCAAGTCAGAGCCAAGAAAACCGGTTTTCAGGCTTTGGTCCCGGGCGAGGTTCTGGAGAGCTCCACTAAATGTCGCTGCTCTTCTAACCCGGGAATGTGAAGAGTGTGCACCGCAACGACTTTCCATTGTTTTGGTAGTGATTTGAGCTCTTCTTCCGGAAACTTCCCTTTCATCGCCAGTAATTTTCCACCCGGCGCGCATAAGTGGCCACACCAGCTAGTGAAGTTTTCCACTGAGCTGAGTGCACGCGAAACGATGCAATCAAAAAGGGCTTCCGGTTTGTATTGCTCTGCCCGCGTATGTAACACGCTGACATTGCTCAACTTCATGACCTCGGCAGCATGCTGGACGAAACGTAACTTCTTGTTGATAGAGTCGATGAGCGTGAATTGCCTATCCGGATTGACGAGCGCCAATGGCAATCCGGGAAAGCCCGCGCCTGTTCCCACATCTGCAATACGATTACCGCTCAGGTATGGCTGAACGGAAAAACTATCGAGTAGATGTTTCACCAGCTGTTGTTCCGGATCGCGGATGGCGGTGAGATTGATGCGCTGATTCCAGTCATTCAGCTCGCGCAGCAATGCATCGCATGATCGCAATTGCTCATCGGACAGATTCAAACTGAATGCGGTAGCGCCCTGCTGCAGTGTCTTTAAGTCAAGCATGGCTGGCCCGCGATACGCACAACCGTACGGCCATGCACCTGATTATTCAGATAGTCGGGAAATACTTGCAGCAGCTGGTCGAATTCAACAACGCGCGTTCGAATCGTTGCCAGCTGAGGCGGATTCAAATCGGTTGCGATGCGATGCCATACCTGTTCACGCCACGTGCGTGGTGTGGCGGCAGAATTTATTCCTAGCAGATTCACGCCGCGGAGAATAAATGGCATCACGCTCACATGAAGATCACTTCCGCCGGTCATGCCAATGCTTGCGATGCCGCCCTGATTTCGTAGCGAACGAACCAACCAGGACAACATATCACCGCCTACGTTATCAATTGCCGCAGCGAAGCGTGATTTTTCCAATGGCGCAGTGCTGATTGATACATCGTTGCGGGAGATCATTTGCTTTGCACCCAACGTCTTCAGATATTCGTGTTGTGTTTCGCGACCGCTCATCGCTATTACAGAGTAACCGCGTGCTGCGAGCATGTTGATCGCGATACTGCCTACACCGCCGCTGGCACCGGTCACAACCACATCACCATCAGCAGGCGTTAGTCCGTTGTGTTCTAGGCGATGAATCGCAAGCGCCGCCGTAAAACCCGCAGTTCCCAATGTCATTGCATCCAGCGCTGACAGTCCACTAGGGAGCGCAATCACTGCCGATGCGGGTACGCGTGCATATTCTGCATAGCCGCCATCCAGTGTTTCGCTCAAACCGCATCCGGTCACTAATACGGATTGCCCAGGTTTGAATGCAGCGCTGTCTGAACGCTCAACGATACCTGCCAGATCAATGCCGCCATTCAATGGAAACTGACGCAGTATCTTTCCGGTACCCGTAGCAGCGAGTGCGTCTTTGTAGTTAATACTGGAATACTCGACTCGAATCAGCACCTCGCCCGCTGTCAGATCGTCCACTGACATCGATTGATAACGCGCGTCTGTTTTTCCAGATGCTAGTTGATGAATTCTTAGTGCTTTGAACTGCATGGTAAGAACTCGCTGGTTGGTCGCGGAACGAGAAACAAAAAAGGCCGGGTTACCGGCCTTCTTTATAAATGATCTGGATGTCGCTTACTTGCACTTGCCGCCGTTATCGCGGATTTCATCCGTGCTGCACAATGCTTTCTGCTTTGAAAAGAAAGCAGCGATGGCCGGAATATCCTCATCCTTGATACCAGCTGCCTGTGCCGACATGATGGCGTTCTTGCGCTTGCCATTCTTGTAGTCGTGCAAAGCCTGTGCAATGTAGTCAGCGTGCTGGCCAGCCAGTGTTGGATAAGTTGGACCCAGAACACTGACGCCGTTATTGCCGTGACAGGCCACGCAGGTTTGCACTGCTGGTGGTGGCGTACCTACAACGGGTTGATTTGCAGGTGCTCCGCTGCCCTGAAAGAACGCGACCATGTCGGCGCGGTCTTGTTCGGAATTGCTTATTGACTGTGCATGCATGGTCGGATGAACGCGATCACCTTTCGCATATTCTTTCAGTGCTTCAACCATGTATTCGGCACGTTGTCCGCCAAGTTTGGGAACGCTATAGGTTGGTGCTGCATTCTTGTAATGGGGAATGCCATGGCAGCCGTGACAGGTGTACGCCAGTGACTTGCCGCGCGTTGCGTCGCCATCAGCGCCGGCTGTGATCATGAACAAAGCCAGTACCACGCCCAGCAATACACTCACTCGCAGCTTCATAGATTCTCTCTGTCAGTATGGGTTATGGCGTTTCGCCGAACTCTGCACATCCGGCTCAGCAGATGTTGCAAGCGCGCAATGTTAACGGAAAGACGGTCGCGGAGGAAAGCAGAGGCTGCTTGATGCGCGGCAGCGAACGAGATCGGCGTTTGCAAGGTGCACCAAAAGAACAAGGGCGCCTTGTTGAAACAAGAGCGCCCTTGTCGAAAACTTGCTTAACGCAATCAGCCGCGTGAATAGCGCTTGCGGAACTTGTCGACGCGGCCACCAGAGTCGAGCATCTTCTGCTTGCCAGTGTAGAAAGGATGGCAGGACGAACAAACTTCGATCTGCAGATCATTTCCCAGTGTCGAGCGCGTAACAAACGTGTTGCCACAGCTGCAGGTCACAGTGATGTCTTTGTAATCAGGATGAATACCGACTTTCATGGCGGTAACCTTGGGTCAATTAGAAAAAGGGCGCGCAGTGTAGCTGTGAGTGCCCTCTCATGCAACAACGTAATGGCTGTGGAATGGCAATTGGGAGTGGCTTGGGATTTCGCCTGGCGGTTATCCACAAAACCTGTGGATAACTCTGTGGATGACAGTTGTGTGACAGGCCTTGAAGCGCGCCATTACGTGGGATTTGTTAACTTGATCAAATTTTAGCCAAAG
>DATAHE010000439.1:0-2997 GCA_036263355.1 Steroidobacteraceae bacterium
TTCTCAATCAACTTGGTGGCCTTGTCATTCGCCGTTTCGCCGTAGTTGCGTGTTACGGTTACTTCGGTGTCGTGTGGGATGAACGTGTTCTTCAAGGTGTGAATGCGTTCAATCACGTTGTTGGCAACATCGCTGGCATTGCGGCCAGCTAGTTTTGAAATTGCAATCGTCACTGCTGGCGATTCGCCACTCCATTTCATTTTGCTTGCAGCGCCGGTGGCAAACTTCACAACCTGTTCCGGTTGTGCGGCGTGACGTTCGATGGTGGCGACATCTTGCAGATAGATTGGATTGCCGTGATTGCTGCCAATGATCAAATTAGAGACATCATCGGCACGCGCAAGAAATTCGCCTGCATGCACCGGAGTGCTTTGGTTGTTATTGACGATATTGCCTGCGTCCATCGATACGCTGGCTGCAATCAATGCCTGTTGCAGATCAAGTGCGGTCAATCCAAAGCCAGCAAGCTTTGCGGGATCAAGCATCACATGCACTACGTCATCAGGTCCGCCGACGGTGTATACATTACGTGTACCGGGAACGCGCTTTAATTCAGCTTCAATCGAATGCGCAACCTTCTTCATTTCATACGCACCTTGTTGTGGTTTTTTGCTCCACAATGTCAGTGTAACAATGGGAACATCATCAATACCTTTCGGTTTGATGATGGGTTCCATAACGCCCGCATTAGCGGGACGCCAGTCTTTATTGGAGTAGACAGCGTTGTACAGCCTTACTATCGCTTCGTTACGTGGTACGCCCACCTTGTACTGCACGGTAAGGATGGCAATACCGGGACGCGAAACAGAATAGATATGTTCAACACCCGATATTTCGCCCAGCACTTGTTCCATGGGTGATGACACCAGCGATTCCACTTGCGAGCTGCTGGCTCCCGGAAAGGGGATGATCACATTGGCCATGGTGACATCAATCTGCGGTTCTTCTTCGCGCGGTGTAACAAGCACCGCAAACACACCTAGCAACATCAGTGCCACTGCAATCAGCGGTGTCAGTTCACTGTGAAGAAAGGCGCGTGCAATGCGCCCGCTGATTCCGAGCGGAGTGGCTTGAGTATCCGTGCTGTTATCCATGTTGGAGTTCACTTTACGTCTGCCTTGCTGGCGGCAACGGGATTCAGCGCAATGATCTCTCCATCACTCAGTCCAGCCAGCACCTCAACACGATTGTTGAAACGTTGTCCCAGTCTTACCTGTCGGAGCAATGGATGATCATCCTGCATGACATACACGGCGGTAACTTCACTGCGAGTGACAACCGCGCTTTGCGGAATCAGCAACTTTTCTGTCTCACCAATAACCACGCCGACCTTGACAAACATGCCGGGATGAAGATCGGTGGCATTGGCAGGCAGATTGGCGCGAGCATGAAAGGTATGGGTATCGGTGTTGGCTTCAGGGAATAAGGTGAAGCTGGTGGCATCAATGCGCTTGTCGTTCACATAGATGGCGGCCTTGCGAATGGCGCGTACTTTCTCAACGATGCTTTGTGGCAGATCAAGATTCACCCGCAGGTATTGCAACGACACACCAGACATCAGCGGTGTGCCGGGCTGCACGGTTTCGCCCACTTGTACTAATCGCTTGGTGACGATGCCTGCATAGGGTGCACGCACCTCGGTATAACCAAAGCCTTCTTTCGCGGCTTCAACCGCCGCACGTGCAGATTCAAGACGCGCTGCGCCGGCATCACGATTGGCCAACGCCTGTTCGTATTCCTGACGCGTCGCGACTTTCTCTTTATATAAGCCGTCAATGCGATTGAACTGTTGCTGCGCCTGCGCATGCATGGCTTCCGCCTCCTGCAGCGATGCCTGTGCCTGTTGCATGCTTGCGCGTTGCTGCGTGCCACGCAGTCGCATGATGACGGCACCAGCGGGCACGAAGTCATTCACATCGTAAAAGATATCGGTGATGCGGCCCGAGGTTTGCGCGGAAACCGTTGCTTGATTGATCGCTTCGATGGTGCCATCGACCATACGTTCCGATGGCATTTTTTCATGAACAACCTGCAGCGTTGCCAGCGATATGGGATTGCTGTTCGCGATGGCAGTGGTGCTCACCAGCACCACAAATACTCCAGTCGCCTTGATTCCCGCGCGCAAGTGATGCAACAGATTGTTCATGATATTCATCCTTAGCAAAACGCCACGCCAGCCTTGACGCCCATCTTTTTCAGGATCATGGCCAGTGGACACCACCCGGAAAAAGAGGCTTGCAACAAGTTCGCGCCCACAAAGGCGGTGAGCCAGTACCAATTTGTACTTACATAAAGGCCCAGTGCCAGGCTGATCAACACCATGCTGCCTGCAAAGGCCATCACGATTCGGTCGATTGTCATCTCGGTTCTCCTCAAAGAAACTAGCTGTCGGTGACATCTTTATATTAGAAGTTGCTAATGTAGTCAACGCTGATATAGAATATTCCTATGCAGCAGTGATGCAGTTCCGGAGAAGTACTTATGCCCGTTCGCCATTCCGCTGGAAAATCGACCGCCAATGCGCGGAGCAAAAAACCAGTGATGGATCCAAAGCAGATGTTTGCGCACGCAGGGGAGGCGGCGGATTTTTTGAAAGCGCTGGCGAATGATCAGCGGCTTGCTATTCTGTGCACGTTGCTCGATGGCGCGCTGTCGGTGGGGCAGATTAATGAACGTGTCGAGCTAAGCCAGTCGGCCTTGTCGCAACATCTCGCTGTATTACGTGATAGCAATCTGGTGGATACAGAGAAGCAGTCGCAGACTGTTTACTACTCACTGCATGATGACAAGACGAAGCGGTTGCTGGAGTTACTGCACGATTGTTTCTGCAAGTAGTGGCGGGTTTCTAACTGGCAAACTAGAACGCACCCATCTTCAGTTCGACGCCATACGAATTTACGTTTTTGTAGTATTGAGCAAGGTCGCTGTTATAGCCATGTTGCACCCAGAAGGTGATCGGCAATTCGAGTATCTGTGTGCCTAATTCAAGACGGAAAG
>DATAHE010000440.1:0-6765 GCA_036263355.1 Steroidobacteraceae bacterium
CAAGTACTCAATCGACACCGAAAAAACCTTCCGCTGTATCTGGGATTGCTTGCGCTCGCAGGCTATACCGCACTCGCTGCCGTTGGCTTTATTTGGGTCTCGGCCGATATGAACCGGCTTTGATTCTGGCGTCTTCAGCGCGGGTCTTGGTCATTACTTGCCTTGTGTGCAATTTAAAGATGTGCTTGCGTCGGCTACCGAACAGAGCGGCGATTCGCAAAGCCGTCCTAATGCGGGCAATAGATCAAGATTGAAAGGTCGTGTCGAGGTTTTATGTTTCAACGTTCAATGTCGATTCAGGACACCATCACCTCCGATAATTCGGACGTTGTCTGTCAGAAATTTATTGGTCGATCCGATACAAGATGGATCAGGCAACTTGCCATCAAGTTACTTGCGCAAATGAATCGCGCCAAAATGAAACTGGATCACATTGTCACTCCGTTGGTAGGGACACTTCTATCAGGTAACAGAGTTGTCGGTCTGGACTGGTTACTGTTTGTGACTTCGCGGGGTTCATCACCCAGTCCACCACGTGGTCAATTTGCAACGTTGGAAATGTTATCAGCACGTTGCGGCTTTCCCGACTCTCGTTGCGATTTAGCCGCTGATGATTCGACGTCAGCTGGTATTGCAACTGGCGTGACGAATCGTGTCATGATTTCCGAGTCTGCACTTGAAGCTGGGGAACGCGCACAAGTCACACTGGACTCCATTGGTGATGCAGTCGTGAGTGTGGATATTACGGGTCACGTGATCTATCTCAATGCCACGGCTGAAAAGATGACGGGATGGCTACAGAGCCAGGCAGCGGGTCGTATGGTTAATGAGGTGCTGCACATTGTTGACGCGATAACCCGTTCATCTGTACTGAGCCCCATGCTGTCGGCGATTGCTCGCAACGAAATCGTGAGATTGACATCGAACTGCCTGTTAATACATCGCGACGGCAATGAAGCAGCCATTGAGGATTCTGCTGCGCCTATCCATAATCGCCACGGCAATGTCACGGGTGCAGTGATGGTGTTTCGCGATGTGAGCATTGCACGCGCCTATTCTTCACAGATGTTTTATCTGGCCAGGCATGACAGCCTCACTGGTCTACCCAATAGAATATTGTTCAATGACAGGTTGACGCAGGCGGTGGCCTTGGCCTCCCGTCAAAAGCAAAAGCTGGCGGTGCTATTTCTGGATGTTGACCGGCTAAAGCAAATCAACGATTCATTTGGTCATGATATGGGCGACCGCCTGTTGCAGATGGTTGCGCAGCGATTGCTGAGTTGCGTGCGTAGTTCAGACACGGTAAGTCGCCAGGGTGGTGATGAGTTCCTGATTCTTTTGCCGGAAGTGACGCAGTCCCATAGTGCGGTTGTTACTGCAGAAAAAATTCTGACAGCACTTCGTCAGCCTTGCCGAATTGATCAACATGAGTTGTATGTCAGCGCCAGCATCGGAATTGCGACTTATCCGGAAGATGGAGCGGAAGCAGAAACGTTGATCAAGCGTGCAGATTTCTCCATGTATCACGTGAAAGATAATGGACGCAGTAACTATCAATTTTTTACCGAGAAGCTGAATGCACGCGCACTTCAGCGTGAATCGCTGAGAAAGGACCTGGGTTACGCGCTGGAGCGCAATGAATTCGCGCTGGTATATCAGCCGCAATTGAATATGGAAAGCGGTTTGATTACGGGTGTTGAAGCATTGATTCGTTGGCATCACCCGCTTCGTGGTGTGATATCCCCGGAACAATTCATACCGGTAGCGGAAGAGTGCGGGGCCATCGTATCGATCGGTCAATGGGTCATGCGTGAAGCCTGCTATCAGGCGCGCAGCTGGCAGAAAGCGGGCCTGTCGCCACTACGAATTGCAGTCAATGTGTCTGCAATCGAGCTGCGAGCAGCTGGCTTCGTGACCGCGGTCGCCGATATTCTCATCGCATCGGGTTTGAACCCGCACTTTCTTGAACTGGAATTGACCGAAACTTTTCTAATGCAGGATTCAAGTCCAACTGCCGCCGTACTTCATGAACTGAAGGCATTGGGTGTCCAGCTGACGTTGGATGATTTCGGTACTGGCTATTCAAGCCTGACCCATTTAAAACGCTTTCCAATCGACGCATTAAAGATCGATCAATCATTTGTGCGCGATGTCACCACGGACGCGGACGATGCCAGCATCGTTGGGGCGGTGATCAGTATGGGAAACAGCCTGCATCTGCGGGTTGTTGCCGAGGGGATTGAAACGCAGGGGCAGCTGGATTTTCTGAGAACGCATGGCTGCGCTGAAGGGCAGGGCATGTTTTTCAGTAAGCCCGTTAGCAGCGGCGAATTTACGCAGCTTCTAAGAAGCAGTGTTCCTGCTGCTGCACGCCGGTCGCGAATCCACATCTATCAAGCCAAGGTTACCGATCTGGGCTCATGCTCGTCGCAACTGTGACGGTTCGCCACCGCACAGACACGCCACAGCAATTCGCAGAGTATGCCTGCTGATGATCTCTTCGTTGCCAACATCTTAAAGTTGCAACAATCATAACGACATCAGTCCCTCAGTCTTTTTGAATGAGTAACTTGAATGTGTCGTTTCGAAATTACACACCTATTATTAGTCGAGTTAGCAGTCATGAAACCAGTAAATATTTTTGCAATTGCCAGCTTCGCCAGTTTGTCACTGTGCATCAGCGCCGCAGCGGTGGCAGATACTAAAGCGGAGATCGATGCACACGTGAATGAATCGCTTAAGCAATTCCATGCACTTAATTCAAACAATCAGTCACTGGAAAACAAGGCGGCGGGCGTACTCATATTTCCGAGTGTCACCAAGGGTGGCGTCGGCATTGCTGGCGAATATGGCGAAGGCGTGCTGAAGGTGAAGGGCAAGACGGTTGGTTATTACAGTGTGACCTCTGCATCAGTGGGACTCACAATCGGAGTGGGAACACGTAGTGAAATCCTGATGTTTAATACCCAGGCGGCGCTCAATAATTTTACTAGCAGCAAGGGCTGGTCTATTGGTGCGGATGCCGGCGTTGCCGTGTTGTCGAAAGGTGGCGGCGGTGACTATGACACTCAAACTTTGCAGAAGCCCATTGTTGGCTTCGTCTATGGCGAGAAGGGCTTGATCGCCGACTTGTCACTAGAAGGGTCAAAGATCAACAAGCTTGATAAATAATATCGACGTCGCCAACTGAATGGCAGCCGCCAATTCACTCATGATAATCTTGAGTGCTTTTGGCGGCATCGTGGCAAATCCATCTTTGCGTTTTCTGATCTTTGACTTCACCGCATAGGTTGTTTCAGCGAACCGGAGCTAGACATGAATATGAATATTAGTATCGCGCCCATCATGGCGTTGATCGCTGGCATTGTGATTTTGATTGCGCCGCGATTGTTGAACTATATTGTTGCCATCTACTTGATCGCCATTGGCTTATTAGGATTGTTCGGTAATGGGAACGTCCATTTCAAGTAGCCAAGTGGAGCTGCCTTATGCGACGCATGTTCTGCCACGAATACATATTACGGTTGTACTCCTAGCTGCTGCTATCGCACCTTAATGACGACCACTATTTATCTTTCTCCGTATCGCTGTCATGTGAAGGCGTCAGGGCCTCAAGCATCTGGGTAGTATCTGCTGGAACCTGCATTGCGGCAGACATAGCATCATGTCGATTCTTCACCATTGGTAGATCGCGCCTTAGCTCTTCAAATAAATGGATCAGCTTGGTGGTTTTCTGCTCCGTCAATAAATTTATCTGTAGATCCAGGTTCAAACGTCGCGCGGTGAGTTGAGACTGCCGATTCTGGGTGATGAGCACTATCGTTGTCGTCAAGAAGGCGCCCAAACCCAGCACGCCTTGTAGCCAGAAAAACGGTGGTGGATCAACTTGCAGCAACCCAAATCGAGGTGCTAATGCGTTCATTAGTATCCAAAATACGGCGACATATATCACCGCCAATAAATAGAGAGGTCGACCAATTAAACTACCGACATACTCCAGACGTCTTTGAGAGTCACTGATCTTGAGTTCTTCGCGGTTATGAAAATCAACAATGCTGTCAATATTATGAGTGATATGTTCTGGGATGCCATCGGCGGTCACGCCAGCCGTGGCTGATTTGGCGGCATCGTTCGTGGTGCATCTGGCGTCACTACTCATATCACCACATTCCATGTTGCTGTCTATGTTGCTGTGCGAGGCGCAATGCTGGTTGGTACAAAAGCTGGTTTTGGTGTCTTAAGCTGACAGTACGGCGTTGCATGGCAACCTCGACACTACGATACGCCGATGTAATGCGGTTAAAGTCGGCGAGTACCCTTCGATCATGTTCAACGTGGCCTTTATTGGCGAGTTGCAGGTGCAGCCGCAGATAGGTATCTATTACGCGATAATACTTATCCTCGATCTCGACGCATGTATGACTATTGCTGACAGCGCCATCAAGATCACAAGTGGATTTTGCCATCGCGTCTGCATTGCGGCTAAGTACCTTCCGCAGGACCTCATCGCCGTAATACCGAAACTGCGCAGCGAAATGATCGCTTCCATCAGAGAGACGTGCTGCAGAGGCTCGTAGCGATTCGTGACCGGCGGTTGCGCAGGTAATCAGAACGCAGGCAGCATTACATGTGTTCAATGAGTGATACAGCTTCAGGTATCTATTCTTGGTAGGCATTGGAATCTCCGTCAGCGTTAAAGCGGTATAGAAGCGTGAGGCCGGTCCTACATCTGTGCGTCAGCACACAGAGTGTTGACGATTCGTAAAGCCGACACATCGATCAGCACAAAAGTCGAACCACACGCGCGGGCACGCCAGCGACAAGTGCATTTGGTGGCACGTCTTTATCGACCACAGCTCCTGCGGCAATGATGGCGCCGGATCCAATGCTAACGCCCGGCAATATTGTGCAGCGCGACCCCAACCATGCTCCACTGCCGATCACAACTGGTTTGGCATAGAGTGCAGAAGCTCTATGAGCAGAGGAGCCAATATCATGTGAAGCGGTCAATACAATTACTTCATGCCCTAAAGAAACATCATCACCGATGGTAATCGTCGCACCTAAATCAAAGAAACATCCAACATTGATCCAGCAACCCCTTCCAATCGTCAGATTGTGATAGATATCTTTGCCACCGGTAAGGGCAGGGGTGCCTGCCATGATGGTGCCGCGGCCAATCTTGAATCCAGTCAACCGTAATACAGCGGTCCTTACACGCCCGCCCACATCGATTGGTATCGGCCACAGCAATACCTTGGCGAACAATAACTTTGGATGCAGCCCTGACAATTCTTCGTTAACGACTCGTCGCAGTCTTCGTCCATGCATTGGCGATGCTACATTAGATGGACGTGAGTAACCCATCGTGTCATCTGTCCCTAACAATGTCTGTTCTACTGTGTCGTACGCTGATGCTTGCGAAGAAGCTGCGACGCTCAATACTTCGGGGGATGCCGTGCCGGCTAGTCGCGCGATACTCATCGTGCGCTCAAAAGATATGAAATTACGTATAAAAACATTGACGAGTTTTTCCTAATAAGAAGTTAGATGATTGGCACGAGCATGAATCAACCTATGCCAATTGAGATGATGCATTGGTTGAAAGCTTGATCGTGAGAGTCCGTTGCGTCTGTGCGCTAGCGAACTAGAGAAAAAAGCGTCGAATTGAGCGAAATGATCTCGTCGCCTTTCTAGGTGTGCTTGCGCACAGAAGCCCGGGTCATTCTATGTCAATGTGAATGTAGAACCAGCCATGGCATTCGCTACGGCGTAGTCACCAAAACACTTCATGCTCAACGTGATCATGAAAAAATCAATCAGGAAAAATCATGCAAACCAAATTAACCGCATCGGAACCCATTGTGAACGGTCAATTCGTTGACCCAACAGCCGTACCAAACTCAAGTGAAAAAATGTACTCCGGGATTTCTCGGGAATTCAATAACTTTGTTACTGATATGGAAGATCTGATCAAATCTACCACCTCACTCACTGGCGAAGATTTGGCAGCCGCCAAAGTAAAGCTCGAGGCGCGCATCGCAGCGGCGCGTGATTCAGTGGCAGAACTAGGTGGCACAATCACACAGCGGGCTCGTAAGTCGGCTGCGGCTACCAACAACTATGTGCGTGAAAATCCTTGGCAAGCGATTGGCGTCGGCGCGTTAGTGGGTGTGCTGTTGGGATATGTGCTTGGTCGTCGCTCGTAATCCCGGCTGTTGATTATCTATACCTATGCATAAGCCACAATCTTTTGCGCAAGATATTGAAGCGACTGCTGATGCTGCAATTACTGATCCGCTGGACGTTATCCGTGTATTGCGTCCGGTAAGCGGTGAGCTGTTTGCAAGGCTGGCACTTTATAGTCAATTACTTGGGGTCGAATGGGCCGAGCAGAAAGTTCGCTTGTTGAAGATGCTGCTGACGAGTCTATTGGGTTTCGTCTCGCTGCTATGTGTCATGGTCTTTACAGGCATTCTGGTAATGGCGCTTAGCTGGGATTCTATATACAGAATCCCAGCGATTATCGCAGTGATTGGGTTTTATGGAGCGATTGCCGGTATCGCCTGGCATCGCTTTAGCTCACTGTCAGCGCTAAGTGATCAGGCATTTGTTGCAACTCGTGAAGAGTTTGCAACCGACATTGCTTTAATCAAGAGCAAGCTATGATGCCGGTGAAAAAGCTGACCTTGCCGGAGCAGCGTCGGGCGCTACGCCAACAGTTGCTGGTACAACGTCAAGCAATCGCAACGCAGCTTGATGCCG
>DATAHE010000441.1:0-1925 GCA_036263355.1 Steroidobacteraceae bacterium
GGTTAACGTGCGTAACGTCGTGACGAGGTCGATGCGCTTCACGCACTTCAACTGGCACTGGCTTGATGTCCCACACAATACCAATCCACGACAATACTTTCAGTGCATACCAGGTGGTATCCACTTCCCACCAATAAAATCCCTGGCGCGTCGAAACCGGATAGTGATGATGGTTGTTATGCCAGCCTTCACCCAGTGTCAGCACCGCCAACCACCAGTTATTGCGGCTGTCGTCCGCGGTTTGATAACGCCGCGTGCCAAATACATGCGCCATTGAATTGATGCAATAGGTAATGTGATAGCAGGCAATGGTCGATACAAAAAATCCCCATACCAGCATTTGAAAACCATTGGTATGCAATTGCGGAGAATGCACTTGCAGATATTGACCCAGCTTCAACATGCCATAGGCCATTAACACGGGCACGGCGATATCAAAGCGATCCAGCCAACGCAACTCTGGGTAACGCATCAGGTCACGCACGCGCTGCAAGTCCGGTGCAAATCCTTTACGTGTCAGGAACCAGCCCATGTGTGCGCGCCAGAAGCCTTGCTTGACAGGTGAATGCACATCATTGTCCTGATCGGAGTGAGCATGATGATGCCGATGATGCGCAGCCCACCAGATAGGCCCGCGTTGCACAGCGGCCGCACCCAGCAATGCAAAAATGAATTGCCCCACTCGCGATGTCTTGAAAGTACGATGCGAAAAGTAACGATGATAAAAACCCGTAATCGCGAACATGCGGATGCCATACGCAATCAATGCAACTAGCAATGCAACCGGACTTACTCCCACCCAGATCACTGCGAAGCACATCAGATGCATGCCGATAAATGGAATCACTCGAGTCCATTCAATGCGATCAGGTTCAGTGTTGTCTATTTTCAATGATGCCGGATCGGCGATGAACCAATTCTTGATGGTCAGCAGCAAGCGACGCAAAGGACGAGCAGCCTGTGTCGCAGGCTTGGCTGGAATCGTTGCGCGAGAATTCAGACTTGTCATTGCGGCAGCTCTTTCTTGTCTGGTACCGGCTATTGCTGCGGTACTTTCTTGATTGATGCTTTGTCGTAGCCCATCGCTACTGCGCGATCAATCAACTGGTTGTAATCTTCATCGCTGATCTTTGCGGTGCGCGCCATGATCCATACATAGTCACGTTTTTCTCGCGCGACTATAGTCTGACTGTAATCGGGCGCGAGGTAAGCAATACGATAATCCGCTTTGATGGGCCATATAAAACGCATGCCCCACACTGCATTGCTGCTGTCCAGTACGAATCCTTTCGGATTTTGGCGTTTTAGCTTGCCTGAGAAACTGCCTTTGTGAAACGTGAAGGTCGTATCAATGGTGCCATCAGCATTCAGACGATAGGACTCGATCGCGCCATAGGCATCTTTCTCGATGAAGGTAGGAATGTTGGCGATGACATACCAATCACCCATGAAGCGCTGCAGATCCACATGCTCAACCGTTTTAAGTGGTACGTTGTTCATGGTTGAACAGGCCTGCAATAGAAGAATGAAAGGAATGAAGAGAGTTTGTAATGCACGCACGGTTCACCTCAATTGATATTTCAACATGCGCCCGCCGCCGGTATCTGCTTGCAGCGCTACCCATTCACGACCGACGTACCACACATCAATACTCAGCTTGTTGCCCTTGATGTGATAACGCTCTGCGAGCTTTTGCGTCCCCTGCACATTAATTATCTCATCGCTCAGCTTATCGATGGTCACGGGCATGTATTCGCCCGTCTGACTATTCAAAAGACGGCTCTCCTTGAGAATATCGGGATTCCAGTATGCAAAGGTTTTGACGCAACCGTCGTAATCGTTTTTTCTGCTGCCGTCTTCTACATGCAACCGGTCTTCCACAATACGTGCCTGTACCTGCTCGCCCTTCCCATTGGTTGTTGTGT
>DATAHE010000442.1:0-6367 GCA_036263355.1 Steroidobacteraceae bacterium
CAGACTGCACTGTGGCCGTTGCGCCGGTGGTGGACACGATGGCAGCAGCACTGAGTGGATCACGTGATTGCGATCCCGCAAGCTGCATGACATCTACGTCAATAGAAGCATTGCCAGCGCCATCAAGCACGACATTGCGTGTGCCGTTTCCAGCAGTTGGCGCCACCGTCAACACTCGACTGACCGCGGTTGTCGTAACCAAACCGGCTTTATCCGTCAGGGTGACGGTGTAGTCGCCTTGCACATCGGGCTGGAACTTTGGCGCATCGGTATCAGTACCAATCAACACGGCATGACTACCAGCAGGGGTATTAAGCGTCCAGCGCTGCCCATTCAAGTAGTGACTACAGCTTGAGCCGAGCACTACCCATGTATTACGCAACACTTCAGAAGCAGTTTGTCCAGAGATCGGCGTACCGAAATTATCGATACACGCAACAACCGCACCCGGCGTTGCAACGTTTACACCTTGCGTTGTGAAGAGATGCGTTTGCAGTTTTTGTCCCGCGCTCTGCGATCCATCTTTGGTTGTCCACATCTGATCCATCGTGCGGCGCGCAAACGGCATCTGTCCGTCACCAACATGCGTTGCAAGATTAGGCGCATGTGCAAACTGCCAGTAACAACCCATGGGCACCTGGGATGTAATGCCCACTGTAGTGTTCGCAAGCGCGGTGTCATTGCTACATGCATTGACCGGTGCAGATGCGCCTGGTGGGGTGATCATCGCGTTACGCGGATCACCTGCTGCGGGCACTTGCAGAATGTGGCAAGCACGACAGTGACGCGCGAAAATCTCTTTGTAAACCTTGTCGGAATCCGCAGGATTGTTATTCGCGCCACCTGGCTGCCAGCCGGCTGGCACAGTGGAATCATCGTAAGTTGCGTTAGGCATTCCAAGTCCGCCATACCATTTTTCAACAAGCTCACGTGCCAGTGCGAAGCGACCTGGAATTGCAGATGGATCAGCAAAGGTGAGATAGGCGCCTTCGTTCAACTTTTTCAATTCAGCAGACTGCGTACTGCGTGAATACTGTTTGCGAATGTCATCGTTTGCGGGCTTGATGCCAAAGCCCGGATCCGTTTCGGGAAACAAGAATGATTCCAGATCCCATGAGAGGAAGCCCGCACCAATATCAGCACTGGTCGCGTAAGTGGTCGCATTACCCGGTGTGCCGCCATGACATACCACACAGGCCTGCGGCATATATTCTTCGCCACGTCGATCAAGATTGACGCTCAAGACTCGCTTGAAGACACCCGTTCGAGTGTCAGGAGCGAAGGTATAGAATTTTGTATAGCGCGCACCAGTCCCAGGTGATGCACTGTATTCCATCGCCACACCGACCACGGGATTAAGCTTCTTTGCTGCAGCTTCTATATCCACGTAATTCACAACAATCGCGGCAACATCACAGTGTCCAATACGCTGCTCCAACGGCAAGCCTGCATAGCCGTTATCGCAAGCGCCATACTTCATGTACATGTTGCGACCGAAGCCAAGGTCAAAATTGTTCGTATAGATGGCATGTGCATCTGCCTTCCAGCCATCAACCGTGGGATCAAATCCATTGGCAACCAGCCACTTATCCATTGTGTCTTTCGCGTTGGTGGGATCGATCGCTGCAAAATAAGCAACAGCCGAGGCGCGCGAATCGCGAGGCAGATTGTTGGCGTACAAGGATTCCGTTGTCATGATCGTGCCTGCCAGACTGGACGTGGTTGCGCCGTTAACGCAAATGCCTGGTACAGCGGCGGTCACGGAGGCATTGGTAGAACTTAGATCAATTTGTACTTCCAGGGTCACATCATCAATATCAGATGTCTCCAACACATCGCTGAGAACCACCGCATCGGGAAAGCCCGGCACTGGCGCATTCAGCACATCGTCCATATCGACGCGTGGAATAGTTAGCCGTGCTTTTGGATTTTCGTTAGCAGTACAACTGGCGCTGCTTCCCGCACGCGCAGTCCAGCTCGCATTCGTCACAATCGCATCACCAACAGGCACGCGCGTACGAACAACACCACTACGATCAGTAAACGTCACCAGTTTTGTAAGCTTGATGGACAACGGCAACACATCAGTTGCTAGTGCAGTGCTGTTAGCTGCAATCCCATTCTGCGTGATTAACACTACTGGGAAGCTATTGTCCGCGCGCAGGTATTGCAAGAAACGATTGTCGTCACGCACTGGCTTCACCGTAATCTGTGCAGTAGACGAGGCCGTGACACCCTTCGCGTTCGCAACGGTCATCTTGAAATTCAACACGGTATCCTGCGTCACTTCTGGTGCAGTAAACGATACAGTGTTAGATGTGCGACGAATCATCCGCACCTTGACCGCATCTGAGCTGACCTGCTCCCATTTGAAATCAAGTACGGGCAGGCCCGTATCGTCTGGACTCTTCAAACTGTCCTTGCCGCTAAGAACGACGTCAGAACCTGCACGCGCCACCGCCGTAATGTTGCCATTCGCGTCTCTGCTATATGCCTGACCGAGTGTACTTGCCTTTGCTTGCGGCACTGCTTGTGGTGACTCCTTGCCAACATCGCTGAACTTGCCACAGCCTGACTGCAGGATAACCAGAGATATCACTGCAGCAAGCACGCCGCATCGTGATCGTGACTTTGTTATATTCATGATACTTATTCGCCCAAACTGATCTGCCTGACTCGATATCAACAAGCCCTTGACCTCAATAACTCGCCATTAGAACTCGCCGCGCACTCCACCACTGATGATGTGATGTCCCAGATAAGGAATACCGGAGGTTCCCTGATACTGTGCAAACACCTGCCAGCCATGTGGCAACACCATGGAAAAGCCACCGGCGTAGACGCGATAGTTACTCACACGTTCATCACTGGGCAGCGTGAACTCGCTACCCGCATACGATTGACCGTAATAGGTTGCATTCACGTCGAATGAGTCAGTGCTAAAGTTCTTGTGCAGCTCGGCCTTCAAATAAGGAACGATCACACCGAACGATGGCTTGATCGCGTACTGCAACTTGACGCCGACTATCCCTTCAGTGGATTTCAGGCTCTGATCCGCAAATGAAAATGCATAGCCCGCAGGCATGCCTGTGCGGCTACCGGAGGTATATACGGAGCTCTCATCAAAGCCATCGATTTTAACGTTGCGGTATTCAACGCGAAGGAATGGATCGATACCTAACGCGTCGAAATTGAATGGCCAACCGAAATCAATCGTAGCCACGGTATTCATGCTATTGGTTTTTCCGGTCGCCACTGCATTCACCGGTTCAACATTGATATTGAATGATGGGTAGTTGATGCGACGAGTTGAATCAATTGACATGCGCTGCGTACCCAGCGCCATATCCACGTACGGCCCTTGCCATTCATACAACCCGTAGAGCGTCACGCCAGTACCACTGATCTTCATATCGCCCGACACCACGCTCTGACTGGAATCGAAATCCACACGCTGCGTGTCATGTCCCAGCATCGCACCGAATACCAGACGTGGTGTAAAACGATAGTCAGTACCCAACGTAAAGTTCTTGCCATCGAATGCGAAGGCGTCTTCCAACTCTGTTGGGTGTCGCTTGCCGTAACTAAAACCACCGTTGAGATACACACCCCAGCGACTTGCTGACAACTCGCTGTCATCCACCCCGGCACTACCGCCACGAGGCTGTTCACTAATCGAAGCAATGGTTGAACCGCTAGCACCAAAACGAAGTGCGGTGATTCGCGACATCACGCTGGCCACTTGCGTGTTAGCAAATTCCGTACTGACCGCACCCGGCGCCGACATTTCTTCAGCCGCGGTCCAGCGCAACGCAAAGCCCAAGCCTTCATTGTCTACCCGAAGGCTATATTGAGTCGGCCCCACTGCCAGCAGCTCGTTCGCGGAGTGCATCAGCTCTTCAGCGATCTTGAAAACGCGGAACTGGTCTATTGAGCATCCCGCACCTGGGCCCTGTAAATTGCCGCAAACAGGAAGTAGCTGTTTATAGGCATTCTCATTGCCGATGGCAGAGAGTCGTTCCAGTCTATTGAATTTGTACTGGCCGGAATTGATCAGCGTGGAAAGGCTGTTCGTCGGAACGGCTTGCGCCTGAACCGATGACATGAAACCAACGCTCGCGACCAATATCATGGCCGCTCGCCAAAAAGAAAAACGCATTCTTTTACCTCTCAAAAAAGATGCCGAAGTACAAATTGCCCAGCTTTTATTGAACGTTCGGCCAAACTGCTGGTTATGCCAGTCTATGTATAGCCCATCGAATCAACGTATTTTATAGAGCAATTTTGAACTAACAGACCTTCTGATTTTCTTCTATTCAATCTTATTAAGCTTATAAAACCATGAATGAGCGACGTCCGGTCACCTTTCGTGGAATTGCAGTGAGTATACAGCAAGCTGCTCGCACTCCAACGGCTAACCCTAACGATAGCCCCAACGATTGCACCGATGATTGATACATATAGACAAAAGACCGTCAACGGACAAACGTCCAAGTATGAAACCTCCTCAGGTAGCCTTATTATGTCGACTGCGTTGATGTGATACCAACCAAGAACTTAAGGGGATGACTTTGCGACTAACTACCCTCCTGATGCTGCCAACCCTATTCCTCATTGTGTTCAGCTCATTGAACGCAGACGGTGCCTCACTCGCACCAGTCACCCCGAGTCCCTCGGCCGAGGCCAGTTCGCTGCTTAAGTATCTGTATGAAATTTCCGGAAACCATACCTTGGCCGGACAACATGCTGTACCACTGCTACGAACCGCCCGATTAGTGGAGGCCGAACGGGCTGGTGGCAAACTACCTGCGGTGTTCGGCATGGACTTTGGGTTTGATAGTACCGGCACGTGGGACGGCATCAACTTTCGCCAGAACATCGTCGATGACGCCATTCAAAAATCGCGCGAAGGTTATCTGATCGTATTGATGTGGCATGCCGTGCGGCCAATCGAAGATGAGCCCGTCAAGTTTTCATCCTCCATTCAAGGCAAACTGACTGATGCCCAATGGCGAGACCTGATCACACCAGGCACTGAAATCAATGAACGATGGAAATCACAAGTGGATGTGATTGCCTATTTCTTGAAGCAACTGCGTGACGCTCATGTGCCCGTACTATGGCGTCCTTATCATGAAATGAATGGCGGCTGGTTCTGGTGGGGCAAAAAATCTGGCGCTGACGGTTATAAAAAGCTGTACCGGATGATGTTTGATCGGCTAGCAAGATTTCATAAGCTCAATAACTTGATCTGGGTGTATGGACCCAACGAAGTCACTCCACCGCATGTCGATGGCTATGAAGTTTATTATCCAGGCGATGATGTCGTGGATGTCCTGGCCACAGACGTTTACAGCACCAACTTTGCCAGGGGTCAATATGAACAACTGTTGTCAGTAGCAAAGAACAAACCCATCGCCATTGCGGAAAGTGGATCTGTTCCATCACCGGACGTACTGAAAGAACAACCTCGCTGGGCCTGGTTCATGTACTGGTTCGATCCGCCGGACTTTGGACCTGTCGCCGAACAATTTCGCAAGACTTACGCAAGTGATCAAGTCGTTACACTGGACAGATTACCGAAGCGGCAGTAGCCTCATGCAGTTGTCCGCCTCGATTATTTTGGGAATGAAAGGAAATTATAGTGAAGAAATTGCTGTTCATTGCGGTCATTGCTATCGCTGCTTACTTTGCATACTCACACTATCAACAAGGTGAAGGAGCCGTGACTGCAGAGATAACCACACCAGTGTTTGCCGAGTATCGCGTAACCGCGCATATTGCAGGACGCGACATTGAGATGGCGCTGTTCGGCAAGATGGCCAGCAACGACGACTGTCATCAACGCGCCGATATTGTCTGGACCAAAGTTCTCAACAATTGCAAGGAATGCACATCCAGCAATTTCCAATGCCGTGATGCACTGGAACCGCGTTATCTAAAACTGTTCGACGACATCCCCATTCACTCCACTTACATCAGCTTTCAGCACGGCTCACCGTTTGAACGCGACGGTCGTATGGTTACTTATGGTTTGACTTCTGATGAAGGCGACAAACTCTGCGAGATGATGAAGCCGATGTTCAAGGAAAAATACACCGGCAATGTTCAATGCATTAACGGGATTCGGGACTAGGCTGCCGCCAAGACGCACAACAATGCAGCTAGCCAAAAAAATGAACGGTGTTAAGAGTCTAACGTACTACTTATTGATTCTACTTAGAAGATGCTCAATAGCATCAAGCGCTTCCTGCCGCAGCCAATGGCGATGCATGGAATGATCCAGCTGCGGCAACATGTGTACCGTCAGTTGCGATGGCTCTTTCAATTTTGCAAGTAGCTCCGGTAATTCATGTTCCAGGTAATA
>DATAHE010000443.1:0-4825 GCA_036263355.1 Steroidobacteraceae bacterium
CAACTTTTCACTTTCAATCATGCCTTGCTCTCTGTTGATACAGAAAGCTGATGATGAGTGAATTGTTGGCGAACTACAACGAGCTCAATTGTTTTTTCGCGCGCGGCTGATCCAGTGACGGATGTTGCGCAAGTTGGCTGCCTCGCTCTCTTCGTCGTTCCAGTATTGCATCCATTGCTGCAAATCGGGAATGCATACTGTCTCAGGATCCTGCGCTTCATGGACCATGCGCAGCTGTTCTGCAAAATTAGTAAATGTATCCACGTTTTCGCTGAGGTGATTCATGTTGACCTCTCTCTCATGCTCTTTGGTTTCGTAATCAGTCTGCAGGGTCAATATGAATCTATTGTGACTTTACCTTGCGATTGTTAGTCCTTCTCCAGATAGGTATAGCCATTCAATTCGGATTCGTAGAAGCGCTTAAGCGCCTGACCTTCTGTCAAACTGAGGCGCTGATCGCGTACTGCCCGTTCGCAGTCGCGCGCCAGCTTTGGATATAACTCATCCACGCGATACTGCATGTAGGCCAGCACCTCGCTGGCCGTATCACCTTTAACGACTTCTTCAATCCACCAGCCACCTTCGTCATGAAGCCGGATATGCACGACATGTGTATCGCCGAACAGGTTATGCAGATCACCAAGGGTTTCCTGATAAGCACCGACGAGAAAGGTCGCCAGAAAATATTCTTCACCCGCATTCAGTTCATGAAGTTCCAATGCATGCTTGTCGCCGCGCGGACTGACGAAATCATCGATCTTGCCATCTGAATCACAGGTGATATCCGCCAGTACCGCGTTGCGTGTGGGCCGTTCGTTGAGGCGATGAATAGGCATGATGGGAAACAATTGCCCAATGGCCCAGCTGTCCGGCAACGATTGAAATAACGAGAAGTTACAGAAGTAAGTATCCGACAAGATACTTTCAAGATCCTGAAGTTCTTCGGGCGTCTTGCCTATTTTTCTGCACACGTCGCGTATCTTTCCGCACGTAGCCCAATACCATCGTTCTGCGAGGCCGCGATGTTGCAAGCTCAAATAGCCAAGTTTGAACATCTGTAAGGCCTGTTCACGAGCTTGCAACGTGTCGTGGTAACACTCCACCAGTTTTCGCTCTGAAACATTTTGATAGGCATCGCGCAAGTCACGCAGCGGTTGCGGCAGATTGGCTGCGTTACCCGCTGCAGTGACGTGGTCATCAACTTTGAATTGGTCAAGTCGTGAGCAACCCAGCACATCGAATACCAGTACGCTGTGATGCGCTGCGGAGGCTCGCCCTGATTCGCTGATGATGACAGGATGATCGATACCACGTGCATTGCATACATTGGCGATGCGATACACCACATCGCTCGCATATTCTTGCAACGAATAATTCATTGATGATTCATAGTTGCTGCCGCTACCATCGTAATCAACAGCCAGGCCACCCCCGATATCAATGTATTGCAGATTGGCACCGAGCGTTTTCAGTTCTGCGTACACATGCGCGAGTTCGCCGATAGTTTCTTTTACGCGACGAATGTCATGCAACTGACTGCCCGGATGACAGTGCACCAGTTGCAGGCAATCGAGCATATCGCGTGCTTTTAATGTATCAACAAGATCAAGAATCTCGCTGACGAACAACCCAAATTTGGAACGATCACCCGCCGATTCGCGCCAACGACCGGTGCCTTCGGTGGCCAGCTTCACACGAACGCCAATGCGCGGACGCACGCCATATTTTTCTGCGTGCTTCAGTACCAGCTGCAACTCACTGAAGTTTTCAATCACCGGAATAATGGTGCGTCCTAGTTTGGTCGCAAGAATTACTGCTTCAATATAACTGTCGTCTTTAAAACCATTGCAGATGATCATGCGTTGCGGCGCATCTTCGGTCATCGCCATTACCGCAAGCAGTTCGGGTTTGGAACCTGCCTCCAGTCCGAAATTGAATTCCGCGCCATAGCGGTACATTTCTTCCACCACCAGTCGCTGCTGATTCACCTTGATGGGAAACACCGCGCAGTAGCGATTGCGATAATCATTTTCGGTGATGGCTTGAGTGAACACTGCGTTCAGACGAGACAGTCGATGATGCAGGATGTCCGAGAAACGCACGACAACAGGGGTGTTCAGATCACGTGCTTTCAATCCCTGCAGTACTTCGTACAAATCAATTTCATGTTGAGTCGTGGTGTCGGGCCGGACGACAACATGCCCAAGCTCATTAACGCCAAAGTATCCCTTGCCCCATTCAGAAACCTGATACAGCTCCAGCGCATCATCAATCGTCCACGAACCGTTGGGATGTTTCATAGTGAATTCTTGCAGAACGAAGGCGTCATTAGGCGGGTGAGTGTGCCCGATTATAACGATGACGTGTTTCGATGGTAGTCCGGCATGTATTTCACGCCCGTATGCTTAGAAAAGTGTGCCAAGAATCGAGTGACGTAGTCGTTGTCTGCCACAGATAGTGGCAAGCGCTGATGGACTTAAGGTTCAGCGAGAAAGATAAATTTTACCAGAGCAATTCTTTGTGAAGTGCTTTGCCGCGCCTTCAATCGTCTCTGGCAACCGGGCGCGAGTCATCGGTAATCCACTCGCTCCATGAGCCTGCGTATAGTTTGGCCGCATGAATGCCTGCGATATCAAGTGCGAGCAGATTGTGACATGCTGTGACACCGGAGCCGCACATGGCGATGGTGTGTGCACCATTTACCCGACCCAGCGTCGCTACAAATTGTGTACGCAAGGTTGCAGCAGGTTGCCACATGCCATCGTTTTGCAGATTAAGTGTCATCGGAAGATTGACGGCACCGGGAACATGTCCGGCAACCGGATCAATTGGTTCAACCTTGCCGGCAAATCGTTCCGGTGCACGTGCATCCAGCACTCGCCAGTCTGCCTGCGATGCACGCAGCGCCACTTCTTTTGCATCGGCCACCATGCTGGCACGCGCAACGCCTTTAAATTGCGCGGGTTGCGGTGTGTATTCCGTGTTGGTGGTTTCATAACCTGCAGCTAGCCAGTGTTTGAATCCACCATTCAGCACTGCAACGCGCTCATGTCCAAGCCAGCGCAGCAACCACCAAAGTCGTGCTGCTGCCATCGCGCCGGTATCCGCATCGTAAGCAATGACTTGCTTGCTGGCATCAATGCCCCAGCGACTAAATGTGCTCGCCAGCGTGCGCGGATCGGGCAAGGGATGTCGGCCGGTTTTTTCGCCAACAGGCGCAGACAAGTCTTCATTTAAATGTGCATACACTGCGCCGGGAATATGGCTTTGCAGATACGCATTGCGGCCAGCGTCATTTTTGCCGCCTTTGACAGAGAGTTCGAAACGGCAGTCAACAATAATGAAATCGGGATCGTGCAAGTGATCGTGCAGGTCAGCTGCGGAGATCAAAGTCGTGAACATGGTTCTGGGTTGGACGGCGAGTTGCTGCATCATACGATATTGGTAACAAATAATCGTCAACAGGTAGATGCGCATTTGCCACTGCAATCGACGGTTTATGCGCACTGCATGCTGCTGCGCACATTTTCGTTGAGTCGCGCGCTGCAGGCAAAAAGCAGTTTTCCCCGGTGTTTTCTGTAGGAACGAGCACGCGCTAAATTGTCTGCGGCGTCGCCTGAAAAAAGTACTAGTTCATTGCCACAGTTTCAGTAAACTCGCGCCCCGTTGTGCCTGAATCCTGCGAGGTCTGAATGAAATGAACTCTTTTCCTGTACATGTTGAGCTTCCGGGGCGATTGGTTTTTGTGGGCTTCGGCAGCATTGGCCAGGGTTCTCTGCCGTTGATTTTGCGTCATATCGGAATTCCCAAAGAACGTATCACCATCGTCACTGCGGACACTCGCGGTGAATCCGTCGCCAGCACGTACGGTATCAAGTTCATTAAAGAAGCACTGACTCGTACGAATTTTCGTCAGGTGCTTGAACCCTTGCTAGGCAAGGGAGATTTTCTGCTCAATCTTTCCGTCGATGTCTCCAGTCTTGATCTGGCACGACTCGCAGCAGAAAAAGGTGCTTCTTATCTCGACACTTGCATCGAGCCGTGGCCCGGTGGTTACACCGATCCTTCGCTTCCACCCGCGCAGCGCACCAACTATGCATTGCGCGAAGCTGCATTGAAGTTGCGTAGCGACTTGGGTAACAACAGTCCAACTGCAGTGGTGACGCATGGTGCCAATCCAGGTTTAGTGTCGCACTTTGTTAAACAAGCGCTATTGAATATTGCGGCAGACACAGGCGCTAATACACGTCAGCCTGCTAGTCGTACTGAGTGGGCAGGTCTTGCGCAGCAACTTGGCATCAAAGTGATGCATATTGCAGAGCGCGATACACAAGTGGCGAAAATCCCGAAGCGTCCCGGCGAGTTTGTAAACACCTGGTCGATTGATGGTTTCTGCAGCGAAGGCATGCAGCCTGCTGAGTTGGGTTGGGGTTCACACGAGAAGCAATTACCACCACGCGGCAAGAAACACGAGAAGCCCTGCGCCAGCGCGATCTACATCATGCAACCTGGCGCGAGCACGCGTGTACGTACCTGGACTCCGCTTTCAGGTCACTTTCATGGTTTCCTGATTACGCATGGCGAATCGATTTCGCTGTCTGACTTCTACACCGTACGTCGCGGTGAAGAAGCAATCTATCGGCCCACCGTGCACTACGCCTATCATCCATGTGATGATGCAGTGATGTCGGTGCATGAATTTGCAGGTCGTAACTGGCATCAACAACCGAAGCAACGTTTGCTGATGGATGAAATCATCGATGGTGTCGATGAGCTGGGTGTGTTGCTGGCGGGTCACCAGAAGAATGCTTACTGGTATGGCTCA
>DATAHE010000444.1:0-3522 GCA_036263355.1 Steroidobacteraceae bacterium
GGCAGATCGGCTGGTCGATCTGCCAATTGCAACACAATTTTTTTGCTGCGGTTTCTTGACACTCACCGCCTCATTCCGCACAATCGCGCGCCTTCTAATTCTGCCCAGAATTGAATCTGTTCCCCGGTAGCTCAGTGGTAGAGCGACGGACTGTTAATCCGTTGGTCGCTGGTTCGAGTCCGGCCCGGGGAGCCATCTCAAGCTGCAACGTTTCTTTTTCTGTTTCAGCTTCAGCACTTGGCGCAGTTCACGCGCCTTCTCCATCTCAACGATCATCGCTGCTCAGTGGGCCATCACGTTGTTGACGTGTACTCCAGTTGTCACTGCATTGCTAACGCCGCTGCGGCAATTTCAAATGAACGTACTCGCGCCGCATGATCGAACATCTGGCTGGTGATCATCAGTTCGTCAGGTTGCGTGCGGGCAATAAAATCCTGCAACTGTTGGCGTACCGTGTTGGGTGCACCGATTGCTGAGCATGAGAGCACGTTGGCAAGCAATGCTTGATCACCACCGGAGAGAGACTCTGCATATCCAGCCCGTGGCGGTGGCAGCTGCGAAGGACGACCGCTACGTAGGTTAACGAAAGCTTGTTGCATCGACGTCGCGAGCAGTTGTGCTTGTGCATCGGTGTCAGCAGCGAAGACATTGAAGCCCAACATCACATACGGATGATTGATTTGACCGGGCCTAAAGTGACTGCGATAGATGTTGATGGCGTCCATCATTTGCGTGGGCGCGAAGTGCGATGCAAATGCAAACGGCAACCCGGCTGCTGCTGCAAACTGCGCTCCAAACAAACTTGATCCGAGAATCCAGATTGGTACATGTAAACCCATACCGGGAATCGCTTGAACATGTTGCGGTTCGCCAGATTGATCACCAGGCTGAAAGTAGTTCATCAATTCCAACACATCCTGTGGAAATTGCTCGGGATCAGAAGCCAATGTTCTTCGCAACGCACGTGCAGTCGCTTGATCCGATCCCGGCGCACGTCCGAGTCCAAGATCAATGCGTCCTGGAAATAGTGATTCCAATGTGCCGAACTGTTCAGCAATTACCAGCGGCGCATGATTCGGCAACATGATGCCTCCCGCACCGACGCGAATCGTGCGAGTACCTGCTGCCACATGCCCAATCACCACCGCGGTGGCCGCACTCGCAATGCCCGGCATACCATGATGTTCTGCCAGCCAATAACGACGATAGCCCAAGCGTTCCGCATGCTGAGCCAGATCAAGCGTGTTACGCAACGACTCAGCCGCATTAGAACCGGCAACGATGGGTGAAAGATCAAGCACAGAGAATGGAATCATAGAGACCAACGCTTAAATGTAGCGAGTTGAGCTATATCATCAGAAAGAGCTGCAATGCATACCATGTGGGTGATGATGATTGGAATCAAGGTCACTAAAGTCTACCTGTACGCTGAGCTTTTTCGTTGGGTTATCGGGATTTATCGTTGTGACGCCACACACTCGCCAACCACGGCTGCTGTTCACGCGGCAATCCAGTAGGTCGGTAGTAGTGTTCGAGCTCGATAAAACTCGCACTCATCATATAGCGACGCCACGTTTCAAGATCGTGATAAGCACCGTAGCGGCCACGATTCCAGCCTTCTTGATTATCGCCATGCGGATTGGAACAGAACAGTACGCCCTGATGCTTTAGTGCAGCATGCAGCTGTTGCAGCACACGTGGCAATTCCTGCGATGGCACATGAAACAATGATGCGTTGGCGAAGATGCCATCAAAACGATTTTCCGGCAGAGCAAGATTCAGAAAATCCTGTTGCCACACTTCACAGCGAGTTGCAGCACGCGCCATCTCTACAAAGCTCGCAGAGCCATCCAGCCCCACGGCGAGGTGGCCAAGCTCAGTAAAAGTTTTGAGATCACGCCCCGGGCCACAACCAAAATCGAGAATTGTAAAGGGCGGATCGCATTCAATATGCCGCAACAAAGCATTGATGTTCTGACTCACGTCGTGATCGTGCGTACCTGCACGAAACTGTTCGGCGCGCTGTTCGTAATGCGCTAGCGTTGCCGCGGCAATCTTGCTCAGTTCAAGTGACCTTAGTGTTGCGTTGTCCATTGCGGTATTGCTCAGTTGGCGGGATGTTTTTGAGTTGGTTGCGTCATTTTTACACACGATTGCGATAGCAAATGGGGAATCGTGTTGTGGCGAGAGCGACCCCCTATCCCAAAAATAACTATCGTAAAAATATTTGAGCCGATTTTTCCGTTCGTTACGCGTTAACCAACGAGCACCGCCATGTTGGTGGTGCATATTCGGAGATCTAGCAATGAAAAAGCTGAAACTCAAGCTCAACAAAGAAACACTTAAAGCCTTGACACCGAAAGATGCCAGCCGCGTGCAAGGCGGCTTGCCACGTCAGGGTTGGAGTGACCTGGTTGGCTGTTCCACCGGCGGCGGTCCTTGCACCTCTGGTTGCACGGGCGGTTCCGTGCGCTGTTCGGGAGGGGGATTCTGCTAGTACGAGCGGAGCGGCATTAGCCGCTCCGTCTTTCTTGCGATTTTATTAGTTGATCACTCAAACATGTCGCCTTTCACACCAGCCATCGAGGTAGCCGGATGACCTGCTCCATTCAAGTTGCATCATCAAACGATGACGTCCGTATCTGGTCACCAGTGTTGACGAATCATTTACAGCATGACGCTGAACAAGCGCTGCTCGACATTGCTCAATCAATTCCACAGCCAGGTACGACCAATGCATGTCTGGCAGGCGGTGATGCGGGCTTCGCGTTGTTCCATGCCTACTTCGCTAAATCAACGTCGATCACACACGCAGACCCTACGCGGCATGAGGAGCTGATGTTTGCACATCTGCAAGCAGCATTGGATGCATTACCCACATTAGCCGGACAACCTGATTTGATTGGCGGCTTCACCGGCATTGCGTGGACAATTAATCATCTGCAATCCATTGGCTCACTTGATGATGCGGATGAGATTTGTGACGGCATTGACGAGACATTGATAGAGTGCATACGTGAACAATCGCATACCATGCTGTGTGAGCTACTGACAGGACTGAGTGGCCTCGGCCTGTACTCACTAACACGTCAACATCGTCGCAGCGGATGTGAACTGCTCAAGTTGACGGTCAATGCGCTAAAGCACAATGCCATTGAACACAGTGGAACACGTACCTGGTTCAATGGGCCCGAGCAACTTTCCATCTATGCGTTGCGTAGTACGCCCCAGGGTTGCTTTAACCTCGGCTTGTCGCATGGTGTTCCGGGTGCTATCGCGTTTCTGTCTCAAGCTGCTTCGCTTGTGCCGGCCGCGCGCGATCTGGCGAGTGACGCATTAAAATGGCTGTTGTTACAAGCACGTCGTTATCATAACGGCTCGCGTTATACGTATTCGTTCTTGTCCGACCCTTTCGAAGATCCAAATGGATCACGCGTCGCGTGGTGTTATGGCGACCTGGGCATTGCAGTTTCGCTACTGCGATCAGCGCGCTTCAGTGGACGGCCCGATTGGGAGCATACC
>DATAHE010000445.1:0-10053 GCA_036263355.1 Steroidobacteraceae bacterium
AATGCAGGTCTGCCAAGTATATTAAGAACATCCATCTGCGAGTCACCAATAGCAATTTTATCAATCGAATCAGAATAAGGCCTATCAACGCGAATCGTATATACCTTGCCTTGTTTATCAAAGAATATCCATATTCCTCTATCCCGAAGTCGAATCGATGACGCGCCATCTACGGTCGCAGACTGAGATTGCTCAGGAACCATGTTCGTATGCAATTCGGACTGCACAGTCTCTATTGAATCTCCAATAGATATATTAAGGTCGTCAACTCGCTTCAGCATTAACATCGTTTGCGAGACGTCAGTCAATTTTGTATAGCGTACGTCTCTAGCCTTGATAACATCAGCCATTGATTCGATCGAACGGACATTGAATCCAGCAAACGAAGCGATTCCGTACAACTTCATCACTACATTGTCCGAAGTCTTCATCGCATAACCAAGACACATACGGGAACCCCATAAATCATGACTCGTTTCGAGGCTCACAAAGTATTCACATTGCAGCCATCGTGGGTGTCGATTCCGACCAGGGGTACCGATAATGACTTGAGAATGAGGCATGCCAATAATGCTTGTAACAATAACTCCGCCAAGTTCGCACGCGGAGTACCACGAACAACACCACATCAGAACAACAACCAGCGCTGACGCAAACAAACGGTTCCTCTGCAGTCTATTAAACACTCCTGGCACTAAATACCACGACAACCAAGCCGTGATCAGCCCGGTCGCGATACCGGTATTTAGTCCCCAAGAACGGGAAGGAATGAAGTCGAAGAACGGCCCAGCTATTGCAGTTCCCATGCTAAGAGAGAAACCGGTAAAGAAATACCACACTGAAATCTTGGCTGGAATTGATGCTTGCATTTTTTACCTACACTGTCGTCCATGAACTTCCGATCGAAATTGAATTCCCAAACTCGTGCTAAATTACATCATTACAGCAACTATTAGGCGAACACCGATTTACATCGACGTTCTTACCGACCACAATTCTGGAAAGAATCGTAGCTCGAGTGCCTTTGATAAGTAGCCAACACCACTGCTGCCGCCCGTCCCACGCTTGTAGCCAATGATGCGCTCCACTGTTTTCATGTGACTGAAGCGCCACGTCTGGAAACGATGATCGAGATCGACAAGTTTCTCGGCGAGTTCGTACAAATCCCAGTTCTCTTCCTTGGTGTGATAAACCGCCAGCCATGCTGCAGCGACTTGTTTACTTGCCACGTAAGGCTTGGACCAGTCGCGATCAAGATAATCAACAGGAATGCCGAAACCGCGACGACTCAACAATCGCAAGCATTCGTCATACAGACTGGGTGTGTTCAATGTACGCGTTAACGCCGCATAGACGTCCGGATCGCGCTTGAATACTTCCACCATGCTCGCATTCTTGTTGCCGATTAAAAATTCCAGAGTGCGATATTGCGGAGACTGAAAACCTGAAGCGCGGCCGAGCGAGTTGCGGAATGCGGAGTAATCCATGGGTGTCATCGTAGCGAGTACATCCCAGCTCTGCGCCATTTGAATCTGCACTCGTGCTATGCGGCCGAGCATTTTATCGACAGGCCCCAGTTCATCACGCTTGATATGGGCGACCGCTGCGGTGAGCTCATGAATGCAGAGCTTCATCCACAACTCCATGGTTTGATGAAGAATGATGAACATCATCTCATCGTGTTCGTAACTCAGCGGCTTCTGTGCATTCAACACCTTGTCCAGGCCAAGATATTCAGAATAGCTGAGTGATGTACCGAGATCCCAATGAATGGGCTCGTTGCTGACATCCACCGACGTGTTCGGCATGAAGTCATCGGGATTAGTGGGTGTGGACATGAATAATGAACAACTATGCTTCGAGGCATCGACTCTACAAGATTTCTGCAGAATATACCTTACTTCACAGAAGCAGCGTGACAAGTCATTCCCACGAAGACGGGACTACGCATTACTTAAAGTTTCAGTGCCACATTTACACTAAATGCTTATGCGACGAATACCCATGGTGGCACATGTCGCCACGCTGCCGTCAGTTCCTTGTCGAGAGCGCGATAATTGGGTTCGCAACTGGCCACCAATTTCCAGAATCGATGGGAATGATTCATATGCTGCGTATGACAGAGTTCGTGAACGAGCAGATAGCGCAACACTTCGGGACGCAGGAACAAGGCGCATACATTCAGGCTGATGGTACCACGTGTAGAGCAACTGCCCCAACGCGTGCGCTGACGACGAATCTGTACGCGCTCATAATTAAAGCCATAGGTATCGGCGAGCTGTCGCAGGCGCCTTGAGAACTCCTGTTCTGCTACTTTCATCAACCAGCGATTGACCACGCGCGCCCAGGACGCAGGCACATCCAGTTGTCCACGCATTTGAATGTGATGGTCGTTGACCACACGTAAGCGAGTTGACTGGTCCGTGGGTAAACTATCCACTCGCACCTGGCGCTCTATCGCAGCAAGCAGAATTTCTTGCGGTGGCGTTACCGGGATGGGTTGTGCACTCGATTCGCGTACGCGCTCATCAATCCATTCGCGATGCCGACTGACAAACTGCTGTACCTTCCAGGCCGAAGTACTACGCGGCACGATCACTTCAACGCGTCCAGCTGGGTACACGCGTACCGACAGGCGACGCGCGCGCTGACTGATGCGCACGTTCCAGGCCTGAATATCTTCGCTGGTGGAAAACAATGAAAGTTGTGACGTTGACTTGTTGATAACCTGGTTCATTGCTATCTGACTGTCAGTTGTTTTAGTAGTGCTTGTACTGCCACATAATCTGGCGCAATCACACTGGCACGTTCCAGCGAGTTGCGCGCTGCCAGCATATCGTGCCTTGCCAACTCTGTTCGGCCCAGCATATACAACGCTTCGGCATATCCCCAACCGGTATCCTGCAAGCGTCCTGCGTTATCTGCGAACGCGCTGACAGATTGTTTCAACGCGGTATAGGTTTCTGGTGCCGCGGGTTCGCGATAGGCTTTGGCCCATGCAGACACAAAAGTGACCTGGAGATTCTTAGGATCAAGCTTCACCGCTTTTTCCAGATGGCTTTCCATGGAGCTGCGATACAGCAGGGCTCGCACAAAGCGCACTTCGGCCAGCACGGCATAACAGGCTGCCTGCAGCGCCTCATATTCGGCTTTGGCCTTTTTGGAAAACTTCTTCACTTCGACGGAGTCGGTACATTTGTCTGCGTAATCTCCGGCGTCACCGCTTTTCTTTCGTTCAGCAAGCAGCTGCGCCATTTTCCAGCGACCAAAGTTCAGGTAATTAACCTGCGTGGCCTTCTGTGCATCACTGACTTCCGCTTTTTCCAGCGACTCAATGGCCTGCTTCAGAGTGGAGCTGTCACCGGCATAAAAGGAATATTCAATGCGCCCGACAAGATCACTCAATTCTTCGCGAGATGTCTGCGCCATGGTGTCGCCGCAAATGCAGGCTAACCCGAGAATCATTAGCAGTTGATAGTGACGCAACCGGTGAATCAAGATTTACTCGCGTAAATTAACAACATCGCGATAATTACTCAGCCGCGTTGCGATTACAATGCCTTCTTTACGTACAGTGATTTTTTTACCATTAATAAAGCGCTGCTCGCATCATGCTTGAATTAATCGATATTGGACTTAACCTGACCCATGACAGTTTTGATAACGATCGCAAGGATGTGTTAACACGCGCTGCGAATGCCGGTGTAAGACGTATGCTGATCACGGGCAGCGATGCGGCGCATAGCAGTAAAGCGCTGGCATTGGTTAACGAGTATCCAGATGTATTACGTTCAACTGCCGGCGTGCATCCGCATCATGCTGGCACGATGACCGAAGGCGATAAGAGCATTCTTCGTAACTTGATGCAGCGGCCTGAAGTACTGGCCGTCGGCGAATGTGGACTGGATTATTTCCGCAATTTTTCATCCCACACCGATCAGGAGCGTGTCTTTCGCTGGCAACTGGAGTGTGCCGTCGAGTTCCGCAAGCCGGTATTTCTTCATGAGCGCGATGCTCACACACCGTTTGTCGACATCCTGAAAGAACATCGATCACAGCTGGTGGGCGCGGTAGCACATTGCTTTACCGGTGACAGCGCACAAGTGCGGCAGTATGTCGAATTGGATCTGTACGTGGGCGTGACTGGCTGGATTTGCGATGAACGACGCGGGCAGGCATTACGCGATGCCGTGAAACATATTCCGCTCGACAGATTATTGATCGAGACCGATGCACCCTATCTGATTCCGCGAACCATTAAACCCAAGCCAGCATCACATCGGAATGAGCCGATGTATCTGACGGAAGTGCTGAAGCAGGTTGCCATTTGCCGGGGAGAGCCAGAAGAAGTGATTGCAAGCGCCACAACCGAGAACGCGAAGCGCTTATTCAGCTGGCAATGAGAAAATCACACTCGTGGTGATCGCAAGAGCTCAGGACCGCAGATTGACCTGAGCATGTTCCTTAATATTCCGCCACACATCGTTGAACGCACCAAACACATTGCCGCGCGAACGATCAATGATGGGATAGTAGTTGCCCAACTCGTCAATGCGGGCCACATACTTCGGCTTGCCCTTGGGAAACTCACTTCGAGTGGTGAAAATCAGGCACCCATCCACCGGTACTGAACCCGCCATTAGCTTCACTGCGGCCATGCGGTCATAAAGCAGGCTCTGTGGATTGGAGAATTGATAGCGACGCTTGCGGCCAATCGAAGTCCATTGCTGCATTTGATCCCCCGCAAACACCGCGCCGGGTACGTCAAACAAATCCACCACCATCAATCCCCTTTCGGTGAGCAGCAGATAGTTAAGATGAATCTGTCCGCCGTTACCATTGGGAATCAACACGTTTCTCATCACCTCGTAGGCAATGGATTCGATACGTTGCTCATTGAGCAAGCGGGTACGGCGACGCAGATACGCACGCACCAGTTGATAGAAAATCAACGCAAACAACAACACGCCCGCAACTGTTGCATATATCCATAGCGGGATGGATTCAAAATCAATCATGCTGCACCTTGCAGACTTGTCTTTAGCGCAGCCAGCGTGGGTTCAATATCCACTTGATGCTGCGGTAGTGACAATAACCTCGCTAATGCGGGTGGAACAGGGACAGGGGTATTGATCAAAGGCTCCACAATGTCGTTGAACTTCGCAGGGTGTGCAGTCGATACCAGCACCCAATGCGATTGCTGTTTCGCTGCGGGCAGATGCCAGTAAACCTCTGCCGCCGTTGCGGTGTGTGGACACCAAATCTGTTTTAGCGACTGTGCATCGCTCTGGATGCGTGCGCGAATGGCACTGTCATCCACACTAATTGCAGTGACCTGTTGTTTGATATTGGCGAAGTCATACAAGGCTCGCAGACGTTCCATATTGCTGGGATTGCCCACATCCATTGCAGAAGCCAGTGTGGCGATACTTTGTCTTGGCTTCCAGTCGCCGGAGTCGAGGAAGTCAGGAATGGTGCGATTGGCATTGGTGGCGAGAATGACTTCGCCAATGGGCAACCCCATTGCACGCGCCCAGATACACGCCATCGAATTGCCCAGGTTGCCACTGGGAATAATGTAGTTAGCGGGTCTACCCGTACGTCGCCACAACTCCAATGAACTCTTCGCGTAATACACCATCTGTGGCAACAGGCGGCCAACGTTGATGCTATTTGCAGAAGACAACTCATGTGTCTTGTTGAGTTCCGTATCCATGAACGCTTCCTTCACCATGCGCTGACACTCATCGAAGGTGCCACTGACACGGAAGGTGCGAATATTGTCACCCCAGCAGGCAAGTTGTTGCGCCTGACGCTGAGAAACCAACCCTTTCGGATACAACACGCCGACTTCCACCCACGGACGACGATGAAAGGCAGCGGCGACGGCCCCTCCAGTATCACCGGAGGTTGCGACCAGTATGCTCAGTTTCTTTGGTGATTTACTGTTTGCACGAATGCGCTCCATCGATGCGGCCAGAAAGCGTGCACCAAAATCCTTGAACGCCGAAGTGGGACCGTGAAACAGTTCGAGCACGCTTGCTGGGCCCGGTGTTCCATGCAGGTCAACCAATGGCGCAGGGAAATTAAACGCATCACGACAGATATCCTGCAATGAAGACTCTATCGCATCACCTGCCGCGAATGGCTTGATGAGCTTGACCGCGATGTCCGCCATCTCAGTCAAGCCATCAAAATCTTTTGGTGTGAATGAAGGTAATGAGTCAGGAACGAACAAACCACCATCCGGTGCAATACCTTGTGCGATGGCGGCACTCAATCCAACACGATGTTCAGAATTACGGGTGCTATGAAATAACATGTTAAGAAATTAATTCTGCAATCAAACAACAAAATTTGGTCGATAAGTATGCAGTCTTCTGCGCAATACCCAATAAATTCGTTCATGGTGAGCCTGTCGAACCATTCAACAAAAGAACCCTTCGACAAGCTCAGGGTGAACGGTTTATCTGGATTCCCGCCTTCGCGGGAATGACTTAGTAAGATCGTTCAACAAGTCCGCCAAACCGAACACCGCAATAATAAACGTCAATCAACCAAGCGCGCGCCATTGGGTTCTAGCGTCGATATCCACGCATCGCTACCAAGACCTGCTGCTTTGAACGCGGCGACCATTCCATCACGAGCCTGTTCCGCTTTATCAGCAGGCAACCATGCGAAAACGGTGGGGCCTGCGCCGGAAATGGAGCAACCCAATGCGCCCGCATCTTTCGCTGCCTGCTTCACAGCATCAAAGCCTGGAATCAATACACGACGCTGCGGTTCGATGACCACATCTTCAAGTGACTCACCGATTAAGCGCAGATCATTGGTAAAGCAACCGGTAAGAAAGCCAGCAAGGTTCGCTGTTTGCCAGATCACATCGGACAAACTCACTGTCGATTTTAATATCTTGCGTGCTTCACGCGTCGACAAAATCATATGAGGGTGCACCAGCACACAACGTACGTTATCAGGAACAGGAATCTGTTTGACGTTCGGATTATCAATGCCAACTGTGAGCACTAGACCACCAAACAACGATGGCGCGATGTTATCGACATGCGCAGAGCCGCTCGCCACTTCTTCGCCTTTCATCGCATGTTTGAGCAATGCCAGTTTGTCCATGGGTTGCGGCAGCAATGCGTTTGCCGCAACCACCGCAGCAACCGCTGACGCAGCAGAACCACCCAAACCAGAACCCAGCGGAATTCCTTTCTCGATGGTCAGTTCAATACCATGCTTTAGTTGATATTCACGCACGATGCTGAGTACCGCCATACCTGCCGTGTTCTTCTCTGCATCCAGCGGCAAATCTTTTACCAAGCCGTTAATCGCTGCAATGCGAACACCGGGTTCATCAACGCGACGCGCAGTCACACGATCACCGATGGCTTGCACACTCAAGCCCAGCACATCGAAACCGACTGCAACATTGCCTACGCTTGCAGGTGCGAATGCAGTAGCAGATATACGATTTGAATTTGGATTAGTCATTTATATCTTCGCGCCCAGGTAAGCACACACTCTTAATAAATCAGCAAAGACACCGGCGGCAGTCACATCCGGACCTGCACCAGGACCTTGCACCACCAATGGGTTTTGATTGTAACGACTGGTGCTGAAACGAACGACGTTATCAGTCAGGTTGATATTCGCGAAAGTATGTGACTTCGGCAGTTCAACCAAGCCGACGGTCGCCTTGCGAGTTGCCGCATCCAGCGAACCCACGTAACGCAGCACATGATCGCGTGAACGAGCTGCTTCCAGACGCTTGGCCATTTGCGCATCAAACTCTGGCAGACGTTTGAGATACTCATCAACACTGCATTTCTGCAATGCTTCCGGCACCAGTGATTCAAGTGCCACGTCAGATAGCTCCAGGTTCATACCCATCTCGCGACCGAGAATAACGACCTTGCGTGCAAAGTCGAGCCCGGACAAATCATCGCGTGGATCAGGTTCCGTATAGCCTTTTGATTTGGCTTCACGTACTACATCCGAGAATGGACGCGAGCCGTCATACACATTGAACAGATACGCCAGCGTGCCGGAAAGAATACCTTCGATACGTTGAATTTCATCGCCGGTTTCGCGCAGGTCACGCAGAGTTTGAATAACCGGCAAGCCAGCTCCCACGGTCGCTTCGTAAAGATAGTGCGAACCACCATCGCGACGTGCGGTCTGTAACTGCTGGTAATAATTAAACGCGCCGCTATTAGCCTTCTTGTTCGGCGTGACCACATGAATACCTGCTGCAAGCCACTCTGCATAGTGACTCGCCACTTCGGCACTGGCTGAACAGTCAACGATCACCGCATGCGGCAAGTGGCTGGCATGAATGTGTTCAGCAAATCGCTTGAGATCCACTGCCTGATCATTGGTGGAATCACCGACGACATCTCGCCATTTGGCAAGCGACAGTTCGCCCGCTATCAATTGCATACGCTGCGACTTCATCACGCCACGCACGCGCAGATCGATATGAAAATCACGCGCCAGACGTTTTACCTGTGAAGCCAGCTGATCAAGAAAGGCACCACCGACGAGGCCAGGGCCAATCACGCCAATGGACACGGTGTTGGGTGAAAGATAAAAACTCGAATGAACTGATCGCAGCGCACGTGCAGATTGCTTGCCGTCAATGACAACGGAAATATTTCTTTCCGACGCACCCTGAGCAATCGCACGTACACTGACGCCTGCATTACCCAATGCGTTAAATACTTTGCCAGCGACACCATGCGCACCCGCCATGCCATCACCCACCACGGCAAGAATGCTGCATTCGCGTTGCACTTCGACGCGTTGAATCTGTCCCTGGCTCAATTCACTGGCAAAGGCTTCGCGTACAACGCGTTCTGCTTTGTTAGCTTCGGCTTCGGGAATAGCGAAGCAGATGGAATGTTCAGAACTGCCCTGCGATATCAGTATCACGGAGATGCCGTGTTCGCGTAGTGCGCCAAACAAACGATGCGCGGTACCAGGCACACCAATCATGCCCGCACCTTCAACGTTCACTAACGCAATCTTGTCGAAACTGGTAATACCCTTCACCAGCAAGAGTGAATCTGGCTTGGCGCAAATCAACGTGCCCGCTTTTTGTGGCGCGAAGGTGTTGCGAATCCAGATGGGAATCTGTTGTGCCACCGCAGGTGCCATGGTCTGCGGGTGAATCACCTTGGCACCGAAGTACGCAAGTTCCATCGCTTCGTTGTACGACAGCGAATCGATAACGGTGGCATCCGGCACCAGTCGCGGATCGGCGCTGAGCACACCATCGACATCGGTCCAGATGATGATTTCAGAGGCGTTGAGCAATGCGCCGAAGATGGAACCGGAAAAGTCGCTGCCATTGCGGCCCAAAGTAGTTTGCAGTCCCTTGGCATCGCGAGCGATAAATCCTGTGACAATCAAAGTAGCCGGGCCTTGATGCTTGACGACCTTGGCCGTGTTGGCGCGCGAGTCATCCCAGCGTACTGCGGGTCCGAGTGGATTCCAGTCCACGCTGACGATATCACGTGCATCAATCCATTCGACCGCACCGGGCCTTTTGCCACGACTACGCAGGTAACGCACGAACAAACGTGTTGACCAGATTTCGCCAAAACCAGCGACCAGATCGCGCACCGACTGCGATGCCGATTTCATCAGCGTTACCGTGTGCATGATGCTGGCGATGTCTTTGCAATCGTTATCCAGCAGCTGGATATATTCGGTGCGATCTTTTTCCGCAAGTAATGTCTGTGCGATGGTGATGTGACGCTGACGCACTGCTTCCAGCTGAGCTGATACGTTCGCATCCTGCCGTTCTGCCGCCATCACCAGATTCAGCATGGCATCGGTAACGCCACGGCAGGCAGATAGCACCACCGCCATTCGTGGATGCGGATCAGCTTCAAGTATGTTGGCAACGCGTTCCATGCATTGCGCATCGGCCACACTGGAACCACCAAACTTGTGGACCTGCCACTGGTTAAAGTTTGTGGAATTCGCTGCTGAAGACACTTCCGGCACTGCTTTTCTCTCGAAAAATCATGATGAGCGCCCGTC
>DATAHE010000446.1:0-4371 GCA_036263355.1 Steroidobacteraceae bacterium
TGGGGACAATCAAAAGACAAAGAGAAGGCCTTGCAAGCGGGCTTCAATCACCACTTGGTTAAGCCTGTCAGTGTCGAAGCGCTAGCCGATGCTATTGAAGCCGTCACGACAGTCTCGGAGCCTTTGTGATCAAACGATCACATCGCTGCTGGGTCATCTCTCTCTACATATTCGTTACGCCATTTCACATGGCGTCGACGGCGGCTCAAGAGGCGTCGTCAGCCCAAGTTAAAGCCGCGTTTCTCTACAACTTTGGTCTTTATATTGATTGGCCGAATGGCGCACTCAGCGATGTATTCGATATTGCCGTGGTCGGCGATGATGAAGTAGCGGAACAGCTTCCTCGATTCGTACAGGGAAGAAAGATTCATGACAAAACAGTTCGCATTAAGAAAATCCGCTCCATTGCTGACTTTGATGGTGCTCAGGTTCTCTATATTGGGTCAAACGCACAAGTATCAACGCAGGAAATGCAGAAGTTGATCGACCGTAGAGGTTTGCTAGTTGTTACGGACAATGCGCGACGACTCAACTCCGTGATCAACTTTGTCGATGTCGGGAATCGGATTCGATTCGAAATCTTCTTGAACCCTGCCGAGCGTGCGGGACTCAAGCTCAACTCCAGATTGTTAGGCGCAGCCGTCCAAGTCGAGCAAAGCGCAGTACATTAGCGAGCGAAACAAATGAAAAAATATCAACGAAGTACATCCTGTGGCGGCCGCACCCGCAATTCAGCCTATCTGATATTCACTGCGGCCATTTTTGCCCTACGTGCTCAGGCCGATACGGCAGGGGACCTTTCCAATTTGAGTATCGAAGAGCTTGGCAATTTACCGGTTACCTCGGTATACAAGCGACCCGAGCCTTTGGCGAAAGCCCCGGCATCCGTGTACGTCATCACGCAGGAGGATATCCGGCGTTCTGGTGCCGATAGCTTGCCGGAAGTGTTACGTCTCGCACCGAATCTCGAAGTAGCCCGCGCTGATGCGGCTTCATATTCCATATCAGCGCGTGGATTCAATACGTATCAGGCGTCGAATAAATTGTTGGTGCTCATTGATGGTCGCAGTATCTATACGCCCCTACATGCGGGTGTATATTGGGATCAAGAACAAATTCCATTACAAGACATCGAAAGAATCGAGGTCGTAAGCGGCCCCGGTGGGTCGTTATGGGGTTCAAATGCCGTCAACGGTGTAATCAATGTCATCACCCGTACGGCACAACAAACGACCGGTGGTGCCATTGAAACTCGCGGTGGTACTGCTGACGACACAATGACAGGTCGACTTGGAAGTAACATTGGTGAGAACGCTGCATTCAGAATCTATGCGCAAGGCTTCGACCGCGGCTATACAGTGAATCAAAGTGGAGCTTCACTCAACGACCAGTGGCACGGAAGGCAAGTTGGATTTCGAACTGATTGGTATGGATCAAATGATAGATTGACTGCACAAGGAGATGCATTTCAAAACACGGTCGCTGGCGGTGACATTAAGGGCGAAAACATCTTGACGCGGTGGGAGAGTCAGCATGGAAGTCGATCTCATTTTGAAGCTCAAGTCTATTACGATCGAGTGCGGCGAGACGCGAATAGTGTGCTCGATTCACTCCAGACGTTTGATCTTTCCGCGCAACAATCGATTTCAATAGGCGAGCATCAAGAAGTAGTATGGGGACTGGGTCACCGCGTCACCCGAGACCAGTTCATCAACAATCAAAACTTCTTTGTGCTTGTTCCTGACGAAGATACCGTCCGTCTGAGCAATCTGTTTGCTCAAGACACTATTTCTTTGGACAAGTCGGTTGCGCTGACAATCGGATCAAAATTTGAGTACAGCAGCTTTTCAGGCTTTGCAGCACTGCCAAGCGTCCGCTTGGCATGGCAGGCGCGATATGACGCCATGTTCTGGACGGCGGTGTCGCGCGCGGTACGTACACCATCACGCATAGATCGTGAACTTACCGCGCCTGGATTTTTAGATGCTGCAGATGACTTCAAGTCTGAGACGGTGATCGCATACGAAGCGGGATATCGCGGGCAACTCTCGCAAGACTTTAGTTGGTCTATGTCGCTTTACTACAATGATTATGATCGGCTGCGAATGGTTGTGCAGACGCCCAACGGTCACTTTCGCATAGATAATGCAATGCGCGGAAGCACTTCCGGAGTAGAAGCTTGGGGTGACTATCAAATCAACAATAGATGGAGGCTGTCTGCAGGCCTTAATTTGATCGCTAAAGACTTACGGCTTGCGCCGAATGCACTCACACCCGTATTAACGCAGCACGCTGGCAACGATCCGCACCATCAGTATTTTTTGCGAACGAGCTTGGATCTGCCACACGATTTGGAACTCGACCTCGATTTTCGCGCCGTAGGCGGACTGTCGACACCGGAAGTCCCTTCATACAATGAACTCGGAGCTCGGTTAGGGTGGCGGATATCGAAACAACTTAATATCTCGCTCGTTGGATTCAATCTACTTGATTCGCAACATCCCGAAACTGGCCTTGCTGGGGCTCGTTCTGAAATACGCCGGTCCGCTCAGCTGGGTATAACTTGGCGTATGAGATGACGCGGTAGCGTTCATCCATATGAATAATGCGAAAATTTCAAGCTCAAATTAATTGTAGATCAGCATGTCGAAACTCAAAATGGATGACATTGGTGTAAGTGTCAAATTTGTATAGAGCACCGATCAGGTCGGCTGCGGAACGTCTTGTTAGAAACTCAGCACGTCGTTTGCAGCGTAATAGATCACATCAAGTTACAGAAAAGGCGCGGTGCTCCCCATCTTACGAAACATATCGCTTGAAGTGCATCAAACGCACAAGCAAGGCAAATCTGGATCACAAGATGGTGGAACGAGACGTCAAGGGGTCAGCGTCTTTCCGCTGGCGACCCGCCAAGCACGAGAGTTATATAGTGTGTCTTTTCATCATCCTGCAACCGGACCTTAAACTCGCTTCCCGGCAACAATGTTCCATCTAACGTAATTTGAAGTGGACCGTGGCTGACGGCATTGGGGTTTTCTACGGTGATTTCATAGCGGGTGGACCGATATTTGAAAATTATTTCGAAACGCGCCCATTCCTTAGGTATGCAGGGACTTAGCAATAGGCAATCGCCCCGTAGTTGAAAGCCCAAAATGCTCTCGATACCAGCTCGATACAGCCAGCCTGAGGCACCGGTGTACCATGTCCAGCCACCGCGTCCGGCATGTGGGGCAACCGAGTACACATCTGCCGCGACCACATAGGGCTCAACTTTGTATCTTCGAAGTCCGGTGCGGCTGCTGCTGTGATTAATGGGATTAAGCAGTGCAAATAATTCAGCAGCCTTGTCGCCTTCACCCAGCATTGCGAACGCAACGATGGACCAGGTTGCTGCATGAGTGTACTGACCACCATTTTCACGCAAGCCCGGTGGATAGCCTTTGATATAGCCTGGGTCCAGCACCGTTCTGTTGAAGGGCGGTGTAAACAGCAATGCAAGACGCTCTTTGCGATGAATAAGCTTTTCATCAACGGCAGTCATGGCTTGCGCAGCTCGAGCTGGATCAGCGGCTTTTGAAATGACACTCCATGATTGCGCGATGGAATCGATACGACATTCGTCGTTCTCTGTGGAACCGAATGCAGTGCCATCATCAAAGTAACCGCGACGATACCATTCACCATCCCAGGCCTGTGCTTCCATTGATTCACGCAAAGTGCTGGCATGCTCAAGCCATAACGTTGCGCGCGCGTTTTCATTGCGCGCCGACGCAAACGGTGCGAATGCAGACAACGTGGCGTGCAGAAACCATCCCAGCCATACACTTTCACCATGACCATGTTCGCCGACGCGATTCATACCGTCATTCCAGTCGCCGGTGCCGATTGGCGGCAATCCATGTGTACCGACTGCCAAGCTGGCATCGAGACCTCGTGCGCAGTGTTCAAAAAGGGTCGCTTTGTATTCTGTAACTGCGGGCAAAAAGTAGGCATCGTGCTGATCGATTGCCAGTGCCGCACCTTCGATGAAACCAACAGGTTCCTCCAGAACAGACATGTCACCCGTAATCTTGAGATAATGCGCTACTGCGTAAGCAAGCCAGATACGGTCATCGGAGATATGAGTGCGCACACCTTGTCCTGTGGGCGGGAGCCACCAATGTTGTACATCTCCTTCAGGAAATTGCCGACTTGCGGCACGTAATAGATGCTCGCGGGTCAACGCAGGTTGCGTGATAACAAGTGCCATTCCATCTTGTAATTGATCACGGAAACCGTAGGCACCGCTGGCTTGATAGAACGCGGATCGGGCCCAGATTCGACATGCCAATGTTTGATACAGCAACCAGCGATTGAGCATGATGTCCATGG
>DATAHE010000447.1:0-2250 GCA_036263355.1 Steroidobacteraceae bacterium
CGCTTGTCGATGATGGCAAGGTCCGCATCATCCAGTCGCTTTGCCAATGCACGAGCACGCACCACGCCGCCAACGTCCGGTGATACAACAACCATGTTGTCGTACTTCTGCTTCCAAACATCGCCAAGCAACACCGGTGATGAATACACATTATCGACAGGAATATCGAAGAATCCTTGAATCTGATCAGAGTGCAGATCCACTGTCAGCAGACGATCCACGCCCGCTCCCATGATCATGTTGGCAACCAGCTTTGCGGTGATGGCAGAGCGTTGTGCACGCGGGCGACGATCCTGACGTGCATATCCAAAATAAGGAATCACTGCGGTGATGCGCCCTGCCGATGCTCGACGACAGGCATCCACCATGATCAGCAATTCCATCAAGTGATCGTTGGTGGGCGCACAGGTGGGTTGAACGATGAATATGTCGCGACCGCGGACATTGTCCATGATTTCGACGCTCAGTTCGCCGTCGCTAAAGCGATCGACACTGGCGCGACCCAGAGGCAGATTCATATGGCGTGCGATGTCGTTTGCCAATACCGGATTGGCATTACACGTAAACACCGCCATGCTGGAACGATCCACACACACCTCGATGATTGGCCTGGCTCATAAAATTTGGAGCCCGCAAAAAACCAATCAAAAAATGGCAGGGGTGGAAGGATTCGAACCTCCGAATGGCGGGATCAAAACCCGCTGCCTTACCACTTGGCGACACCCCTACTCTCAACCCACTTCAAACCTGCTGCGCTCCACATCTTGCCTGCATGCGGTGCTCGGAGTCCTCATGTATTTCACATACACTGCGGCTCCTGCGCTCCGGTTGCAGGCAACCTGTGTTCGCTCGCGACGGTTTGAAGATGGGTTGATCACCTCAAACCGTTGCTTGCTCTTGATGCAATCTCTGCATCAATGGCGAGTGGTTAAGTCCTTTCACCACGAATCCACGACCGATGTCAGCGGGAAGCTGCGCTAGTGCGTCTTCAGCTTGCTGTTTCTGTTCAAAGCCTGCAAAGATGCAGGCACCGGTACCAGTTAGTCGCGCCTCACCGTATTTCCCAAGCCAATCAATGGCTTGAGCTACAGCAGGATACTTCGAGCAAACAACCTTGGTGCAGTCGTTTCTCCCTTCCCCGACGCGAAAGGCGCGTATTGTGGTGACGGGTGTATCCCGTGTCAATTCAGATGATTGAAAGATTTCTGCGGTGCTGACAGAAACCGGGGGCTGGATCACCAAAAACCACGGTTCGGTGAATTCCAGAGGTGTTAATTGCTCGCCAACGCCTTCTGCCCAGGAGGCTTGGCCCCTTACAAAAACGGGGACATCGGCGCCCAACTTCAGCCCGATTGCTGCCAGCTCATCAATCTCTAGTCCAAGCGACCAAAGCTGATTAAGTGCAACCAATACCGTTGCCGCGTCCGAGCTACCACCACCCAGTCCGGCTTGCATGGGAATGCATTTATTCAATTCAATCGCGATGCCATGTTGTGAACCGGCGCGCTCATTCAGTGCCTTCGCCGCTCTGACTACCAGGTCATGTTCGGCAGGAACGTTCTGCGGACCAGCACTGCGTTCAATCACACCTGCGGGCCTTGAATAAAAACGCAACTCATCGGATAGATCAATAAACTGGAATGCCGTCTGCAACAGGTGATAGCCATCTGCACGCCTGCCAACGATGTGAAGAAAAAGATTGAGCTTGGCGGGCGCAGGCCATGGAGCTGAATTGTCGAGAAAGTTGTTACTCATCTGAATCAAATAAAATAAAAATACGTTCATCAAGAAGATGGGATGAAAGAATACTCACAACTTCATCGGAAGGAACCGTCACTTCTCGAGCTGGAGTCAGCTCAGTTTAACTTCCACTCTTCAATCACGGCACGAATACGCACTGCACCCTGAGTGGCTGTGATCTTCTTCGGCAATTGCAGCGCACCCATTGGTATCGAATCGGCATATTCAATACGCCATCCATCTTGTTGCAAAATTTTCTTGCCGCCATCATTGAGCCACTGGTACTTCCCGTTAGCAGGAATACCTCGCAACCAGAAACTCAACTGCTTTACAGGTACCGACGTTCCCAGGCGCATTTCAAGCTCATTCAGCGCAGCATCTGCGTCATAGCGAACGCCGTTTGCCGTGGTGATATGCAGTGTGTCATCCAGTGTGATTGAAATCGCCCCCATTCCCAATGGGCCACGAAGATTCACATCAGAAACGGCATCACGCTGTTGCCACGAGAAA
>DATAHE010000448.1:0-3259 GCA_036263355.1 Steroidobacteraceae bacterium
CAGCCGTTGACACGGAAGATTTGCAAAGTCAGTTCATTGAGCTTGAATAACACTACTTGCGATCAACCAGTGCATTCGCGACAAATCGTATTAATTCGTCAAGCGAAAATGGTTTGTTCAAGAGCTTGCTTCCCAAAGGCAACTTTACTGCGTTGCCACCATAGCCCGACATATAAGTGACTAACAATGATGGACGTATCTGTTTAAGTTTCTCGGCCAATGCTGTGCCGTGCATCTCCGGCATGACAAGATCGCATATTGCGAGATCAATATCCTGCTGCTGTTTAATGATTGACAACGCCATGCATGGCGAATCAGCTGACAGTACGTTGTATCCGGAGCGCTGCAATACAGTCGACACCAGCGATAGCACTTCTGGCTTGTCATCCACCACTAATACTGTACGCCCAGCACCGCTGCAATCCGCAGTAGAACTGGTTGCACTCGTAGTTGCCTGCTGTGGTGGCATGGCAGCCGGTATTCGTATATGAAAAGCGGTTTCCTTACCCGGTTGCGACTCCACTTCGATACTGCCACCATGCTGCAGGACCGTACCGTGCACCATTGCCAGTCCCATGCCCGTACCAGCACCTACCGACTTGGTGGTAAAGAATGGTTCAAAAATGCGGGCTTTGATTTTTGGATCAATGCCACCACCAGTGTCACGAACAACCAGCTCGGCAAACGACCGACCTTGCTTTTGTATTGCACTGGTAACAATAAAGATTGATCCATCTGCATTGATTGCATCGCGCGCATTGATGACGAGATTGATCAGCGCTTGCTGGAACATGGAGCTATCAACGTCTACCCACAGTGCTTGCGGAACAAGATTCATCTGCAGTTCAATATGGGTACCGATCAAGCGGTGTAACAACGTCACTGTATTTTCCACCAGCACATTCAAGTCTATGACCTGCTTCTGCAGTTGTGCCTTGCGACCAAAAGCAAGTAATGATGTCGTGAGTGTCTGAGCCGCTTTTACAGCGTCGAATATTGCTTTCAGTTCCGGACGATCATGCGCTTCGAGCAACTCCAGATTGCCGCGAACCACCATCATCAGATTATTGAAGTCATGGGCAATGCCGCCAGCAAGTCGTCCAATCGCCTCCATGCGCTCTGCTTCAATCAAGCGCTCGCGTAATCGGTGCAACTCCGTGAAGTCCTGCATTGTGCCCTTAATACGAATGATCTCGTCGTGTTCATTCCTGACAGGCAGGGCTGCAATTCTGATATGACGTATCTCTTCATCGGGGCGAATCAGACGCAATTCAATTTCAACGCGCTTTCCAGTGGCAAGCGCCTCTTCTTCCATTGCCCTACTGCGTGCCACATCATCTGGATGAACATGCCTGTAAAATTCTGTTGCCGTCGGGATCATCGAATGGTCAACACCGATGATGTTGCGAAATTCTTTAGACCAATGAATCACATTGGTTTTGAGGTCAAAGTTCCAGCTCCCAATGTGTGCCAGAGCCTGTGCCTCTTCAAGCTCTTCATTGGCACGCAACAACTTCTCTTCTGCTTCGCGACGTTCGGTTACATCAAGTATCGTTCCTACCAAACGACGCAACTGACCTTTACTGTCATAGATGGAAGCTGCATCCGACGTCACCATTTTGACTGTGCCATCTGAACGCAGGATGCGATGCTCAAGTCTTGGTGTAACGCCAGATTTACTCGCTTCTGCAGAAACTTCGCGAACTCTTTGCAGATCATCAGGATGCACTGCGGCATAAAATGCCTCGACAGTCGGCGAATCTTTTTCTGGATCGTAACCAAGAATGCGATACAACTCGTCCGACCAGACAACCTGGTTGGTTTGAACATCCCAGACCCAGCTTCCCATATGGGCAATTCGTTCTGCTTCCAGCATCAATTGTTCGCGCTCGGAGACAAGACGAAAATGATCAGCATCGTCACCAGGAGATTTGCTGGATGCCTGAGCCAGACGGCGATGCAGCTCGTTGATCTGCTGTCGCAACAGGGTTATTTCAGTTTCGTTATCCGATCTTGTTTTGTCGTTCATAATCGTTCACGGATGCGTTATCTGGATCAATCATCACGCCATCGGCACGACCTGGCAAGTTCCATCTCTATGTTTGAAAGCGATTTACATTGCAGACACAGATAAAAGTCACCGTATAGTATTTGATTCGACGATCTGTTTAACGTCGTGCCTGAAAGAACTGCCGAAGCAAAGCACCGCACTCATCGGCCATCACACCAGATTCCACTTCAAGCCGATGATTCAGTGCAGCATGATCAGTGATATTAAATATTGTGCCCGCCGCACCCGCACGCGGATCAGGTGCACCGTATACCAGACGCTTTACTCTTGCATGTACCATCGCCCCTGCACACATGGCGCAAGGTTCCAGCGTCACATACAAAGTGCAGTTCGTTAAGCGATAGTTCTTCACTGCTGCGCCCGCGGAACGCAGCACAATGACTTCTGCATGTGCAGTCGGATCACACGTTGAAATAGGACGATTCCAGCCTTCGGCAATGATCTGCTGATCTTTGACAATCACCGCACCGACAGGCACTTCGCCATGCAAGCCCGCTTCGCGAGCAAGCTCCAGGGCGCGGGACATGAAGCGATTATCTGCATCCAGGATCGCGAGACTTTCCACTCACTGTTCCCCTACAACGAAACTATGTATTGTTATTCCCACTCAATCGTCGCAGGTGGTTTGCTGCTGATGTCGTATGTCACACGCGAGATACCACGTACCTCGTTGATGATGCGACGTGAAACGTGATCAAGGAACTCATAAGGCAATCGCGCCCAGTGTGCTGTCATGAAGTCGATGGTCTCAACGGCACGCAATGCGATCACATAGTCATAACGACGACCATCACCCATCACCGCAACTGAACGGACGGGCAGGAACACTGCAAATGCCTGAGAGGTGCGATCGTACAGATCATGCTTGCGTAACTCATCGATGTAAATTTCATCTGCTTTACGCAATAGATCTGCATACTGCTTCGTCACTTCACCAAGAATACGTACCGACAAACCGGGACCAGGAAAAGGATGACGATAAACCATGTCACGTGGCAGGCCTAACTCCACACCAATGCGACGCACTTCATCTTTGAACAGCTCGCGCAATGGCTCAAGCAGCTTGAGCTTCATCTTCTCGGGCAAGCCACCCACATTGTGATGGCTCTTGATGACATGCGCCTTGCCGGTCTTTGACCCGGCAGATTCAATAACATCAGGATAGATCGTGCCTTGAGCCAGCCACTT
>DATAHE010000449.1:0-6967 GCA_036263355.1 Steroidobacteraceae bacterium
CAGCATCCGGGAAGGCTTCGACAGTCAGGTTTGTATTGCCTGAAATGCTGCCTCGACATATCAGGTGATAAACCGTGGCATTGGCAGTCGCACCAAAGCCCAGTGTGGCTATAGCGAATAGATGGATAAAAAATCTTTTACTGTTCATGAATGACCCCCGTAGTTGCTATGTGTAAACAAGGCGACTCTACAGAGATCGAATATTCATTGCGTCCAGTAAACCAATAACGCTTGTTATGTTTTTCTTACTAATGATTGACTGCAGCTTTCAGCCATTCCTAACGTCCCATAAGACGATGGGCAAAAAGATTTTTCAGGTGAAAGTGGCGTCGACAAAACACCCCGCGCCGATCAATTTCGCCAACGTTGCTGCCAGTGGAAATTCCGGATTGATGCCAAGTGCCGTCATCGCGGCTTCGCCCAGCGTTGCACCTTTCTGAATTTCGAGAAGGAAGCGATATTCAATCACGCACAAAATCATCACACTGACACCATTTGCAGTTCGCGTAATCAGCGCATCTTCATCGCTGTTGTCTACGCTTAGCTCGCCAGCTTTTTCAATCTGATTATGCAGCCAGATAGTTACCGCAGAGTTTTTTAACGATTGAAGTCGTGTGGCCGGATGCAATTGCAGGCGTGCGCTCATCAATTGGTCGCCGCTGAGTCCTTGCAGGATCGATGCTGGAAGTGATGCCGCGTCTGCCGCGAGGTACGACTCCATCCATAATCGATCAATACGCGCCACATCGCTTAAGTAGGGAAGATCAACTGCGGGCGGAAATTCGGCAAGAAAAGCAGGAAACGACTCGCCATACTCAGCCAGTATGGGTGTCTCTGGTGCGTGCAAGTGTGCAAACGTTATCGCAGCACTTTCAAACCATTCGTTGCCGACGAGTTTGAGAACAGTTGGGTAGTTGGCCGCCAAGGCGTCTATCAACCCTTTGGCAACCGTGTTGCGATAGATGGTTAGTGCTGCAAGTGTGCGCGTAGGCATGTTGGGCAATTGCGGTGACGAAAGATAGCTCACAAATTCATCTTGAAAATCAGCAGGCGACATGGCGTTGCTCCGATTCAACTGGCTGCATCATTGCGGCAGCGAGGTTGCGTTCCGATAGCAATTCATCAAAAGCAGGTATGGCATTATCACGTTCGATCAAAGTTGGGCGAGCCCCAGTTCTATTGATCAAATGCTGATACAGTTTCCACACATCATCGCAAATTGCTGCACCATGGTTATCCACCAGCAATTCAATATCATCGGTCTTCTCGCGCACGTGACCAGCGAGATGAATCTCGCCGATGGCATCGACGGGTAGTTGATCGAGATAGTCAGTGGCACTGCCACCAACGTTGTGCGTGCTGACATAGATGTTATTCACATCGACCAGCAGCCCACATCCCGTTCGTTTAACCAATTCCTTCAGAAAATCGGTTTCACTCCATCCATGAGTATCGAGTGATAGATACAACGACGGATTTTCAATCAGCAATTTTCTTTGCAATGCGTTCTGTGCAATGTCGATATTGCGGGCAATGATATTCAAGGACTCGCTCGTCCGCGGAAACGGCAGCAGATCAGGAAAGTGTGCACCTTGCCAGCGATTCCATGCCAGATGTTCCGAAACAACAAAAGCCTCCGTGCGCTCAACGACTTGTTTCAGCTTATGCAGGTGCTGTCGATCAGGTTCATCTGCACTGGCAAGAGATAGCCCAACACCATGTACGGATATCGGATATCGATCCGCCAATGCATCCAGCATGTTCAGTCGCACACCGCCTGCGACCATGTAGTTCTCGGCGTGAACCTCGTACCACATGCCACTGACCGAACAATTCAATGCATCAGTTAAGTGTTCGGGTTTAAAACCCAGTCCGGCGGTGAGGAGTGTCATACTGCACAGTCATGCCGTTCGCCCTGAGCTTGTCGAAGGGGCTTCTTGGAAGAATGCTTCGACAGGCTCAGCATGAACGGATGAGCTAATTACTTCTTCGCTGGCGGCGTCAATGAGCCCATGCCATTGGGGGTCTTGATGGTAGTGCAAGTGCCCTTGGCAACATACTTCCAGGCGATGGCCTGATAATCCTTGGTTGAAGTACCTGCGCAGCTCAATGAGCCACCAGCACAGTCATTTTTTCCAGCCAATGCCACGCCGTAGCACTTTTCCATATTGCTTTCAGCCTTGTCTGCTGCCATGGCAACGCCCGTGGTCAAAGCACCTAATGCCAATGCGGCCAATACAGTGTTGTTCATCTTCATGTCAAAGCTCCTCATCTACGCAGGTTGAATAAATGGCAATTTGCCGTGCTCAAAGTCAATGTTCAATTCGCAGTACCCGGGCGAACGGTTACAATGCATAATCCAGCAAGCAAACACGTGTACCCCTATTAAACTAAACTGCTGTAACCAGTCGCCGCGCTGATACGAATACGAATGAGCGAGTCACTCTTTATTGCCGAATTGAACACCGAGGCGGAACTGCGTTCGCTGATGGTGGCAGCGTTGCGCGGCGATGGCAATGCGCATTGCGCGCTATTGAAGAGACTCGCGGTGAAGTTGCGGTCATTTTTTGGTCGACGGCTGGGTCGCGATGCGGCTGATGTCGAAGATCTGGTGCAAGAAGTGTTGATAGCTGTGCATACCCGCCGTGATACCTATGACACCGAGCGGCCCTTTACCGCCTGGGTGTATGCCATTGCGCACTACAAGCTGACAGATTGTCTGCGTCGTCACAGCCGTCGCGAGTCGATACCGCTGGATGAGACGATGGAGTTATTCACTCCGGATGAAACTGAGCAGCGCAGCGCGCAGCGCGATGTGGCGCACATACTCTCTACGCTCCCGGAGGCACAGCAGCAGGCAATCAAGTTGACACGCATCGAGGGTCTGTCCACCGCCGAGGCGGCACAACGCTGCGGACAGAGCGAGTCGTTAATCAAAGTGAATGTGCATCGGGGCATGAAGCGTCTTATGGCGGTCTATGCAACCTCATCACAGCAGGCGTGAGTGAAGATGCATACCGATGATTTAATCAAACAGCTTTCTACACAGGTCGCACCAGTTGCATCGCGGTCCTTTGTCCGCCGCTTTGCTTATGCATGGCTGACGGGCACGGCGATCGCATTATTGTTGTTACTGTTAACCATTGGCGTCCGTGGTGACTTGTATACGGCCATGTTCACCTGGCCCTTCTGGATGAAGTGGCTGTACACCATAGGCTTGATCGTGATCGGTGGTGCTTTATCACTCTATTTCTCGCGGCCAGAAAATCACTCCGGGCGAGTGTTCTGGTGGTTGTTGTTGCCCATCGCGTTACTCGCAATAACGGCGGTATATCAATTGAACAATGCCGCGCCAGAGTCCATTCATCATATGTGGATGGGTCATTCGGCATTAATGTGCCCCTGGAACATTTTTGGCGTCTCCATTCCTGTGTTTATCGCAGTGATGTGGATGATGCGGCGATTGGCACCTACGCAATTGCGCAAGGCAGGTTTTGCAGCAGGCTGTCTCGCTGGTGCGAGTGGTGCAACTGTCTATGCGTTGTTGTGTAACGAAAGTACTGCGCCGTTCGTGGTGACCTGGTATTCGCTGGGTATTCTCTTGCCAGGATTGTTAGGCGCACTGATCGCGAACAAAGTATTGCGTTGGTAGTTTCTATGTCGTCGCTAACACTCTATGTGGATTCCAACTACGTCAGCCCGTATGCCATGTCAGCATATGTGGCGTTAAAAGAAAAGCAACTTGAGTTCGAGATGAAGACGGTGAATCTCGACAGACAAGAGAATTATCATCATTTATTTGCAAATGCATCATTGACCAGTCGCGTACCTACTCTCGTTCACGACAGCTTTAGTCTGTCTGAATCATCCGCGATTGATGAATACATTGACGAAACGTTTACCGGCACACGTTTGTATCCCGTGGATATTAAACAACGTGCGCGTGCGCGGCAGATTCAAGCCTGGCTGCGTAGTGATTTGATGCCGATTCGCAACGAACGCAGCACCCAGGTGGTATTCAACAAGCCTGTCGCGATGCCGTTGTCCATAAATGCAAAGAAGACCGCGGAGAAGTTGTTCTTTGTTGTCGAGCAACTTTTACCGCAGGATGCGAAAAACCTGTTCGGCGAATGGAGTATTGCGGACGTAGATTTGTCGTTGATGCTACAACGACTGATCTGCAACGATGATCCAGTACCCACGAGATTGGCTGATTATGCAAAATATCAATGGCAGCGGGATACCGTTCAGCAGTGGGTTGCACTAAAACGGCCGTGATTCGCACTGCAATCTGTTAAGTCGAGCTGAATCAGCTGCGTTCGTGACCGATCTGTCCTACACACCATAAGGTTTTACGCATTAACGCCGATATGCAGGTTAAACCTGTATAGCTTGAGGTCGGCGTGTCTCCGCTTTCCCAAAACCTGTTGCTCATTGTTGATGATGATCCAGCGTGGATCAACACTGTGTCCGAAGTGGCCACAAGGTTGTCCTATTCTGTGATCACTGCGGACAGTGCATCAGCATTTCGTCAGGCAGTCATGCAATTCAAGCCTGCCGTTGTTTTACTGGATCTGCAGATGAAAGGAGTCGATGGCGTGGCTGGTCTACGCTATCTGGCAAGCACCGGATTGCCAACCGAAGTGATGCTGGTCAGTTCGCTGGATGCGCGAGTACTTTCCACCGCGAAGCAATTTGGTGGATCATTAGGCCTCAAGATGTTGAAGGCTTTGCAGAAGCCAATTGCCATGTCGGATCTGGAAAATTGTCTGGCGAGTCGTTCCAGCGATGCGTCCGTTATTACAGTGGCTGAATTGCAGAAGGCTATCGAAGAATATGAATTACTATTGCACTATCAACCCATACTGCATCGCAGTCATGGCGGTTGGCAGGCAGGTGCAGTGGAAGCATTGGTCCGCTGGCAACATCCCACGCGCGGATTGTTGTATCCCGCACAGTTCTTGCCGTTGGCAGAACAATCAAAACTGTCTGCCAAGCTGACCGACTTTGTATTGACTGAATCATTGCGTCAGGTTGGTCATTGGCGAACACAAGGTCTTGAGTTAAATCTTGCAGTGAACTTGCCTGCGCATACCGTGGGCGATCTGGATTTTCCTGATCGCTTATCAAAAGTGCTGCGTGAACATGGTGTCGATGCCAGTGCGTTGTGCTTCGAAGTCACTGAAGCAACGGCAGTTGGTGAAATTGAAACCGTGATGGATAGCTTTGCCCGCCTGCGTGTGCGCGGTGTAGGGCTTGCGCTGGATGATTTTGGCGTAGGTACTTCGTCACTGACGCAGTTGTACAAGATGCCGTACAGCATGCTGAAGATCGACTCGTCACTGATTGCCGAGATGGCCCATGCACCCGAAGCAAACACCATTGTTGAAGCGATTATCGAGCTGGGTCATAAACTATCCCTCACTGTTTGTGCAGAAGGTGTTGAAGATGCACTGACCTTCGACGTGCTCGATCATGCTGGATGCGACCAAATTCAAGGACAGCACATCAGCAAGCCAGTGCCTGCATCAGCGCTGGAAACATTCTTGCTCGCCTGGGGCAATGCGGCTTAAGTAGCTCAGCTGAGCGTACTAATAGTCTGGTTGGCTACAAGGAAGTGGTGATGATCTTCGTTTATCTGTATGTTAATGCTCTCCTGTTTATCCGGAGAGAATATGCGCATCATTCCACTCACCGTGTCGTTACTAACGTCGTTACTGATGTTGGTGTATAGCCAATATGCATTCGACGAAAACATACAGACGTGCTCAACACCGCAACATCATGCTTTCGATTTCTGGATCGGTGATTGGCAGGTCCATACACCCGATGGCAAGCTGGTTGGGCACAATCATATTACTCGTGAATATGGTACCTGCGTGATTCATGAGCATTACAAGACTGAGCGCGGCTACAGTGGTGAAAGCCTGAATATCTATGATGCTACTCGCAAGGTATGGCATCAGACCTGGGTGGATAGCGACGGCACACTGCTTGTACTTGAGGGTCGTCCAGAAAATGGCGGCATGCAAATGTCCGGAAAATTAATAGATAACAAGGGCAAGTCATCCAAACAAAGAATTACCTGGACTCGCAATGTCGATGGCAGCGTGCGTCAGCTATGGGAAGCTGCAGACGATAAAGGTAGCTGGTCCGTCGTATTCGATGGCAAGTACACACATCAGGCGAGCAAGTGAGTGACAACAGTCAGTAGAGAGCGTTAGCGCAATTTTGCAACTTCATGGCGTATCAGCTTCAACAAAGATTCGCTGCCAGCTTCAATCTTTACTGATTCTGGAATTGCAACGACACGCCACTGAACAGGCCATGATAAAGAGCCGCCAGCAGCGATAGTGGTGTATTCACCTTGCTGTTCCAGTTCTAGAAACTCCTTGTCGGCGTAGATTTCAATATCGCCTTCGTTAGGCGCCAATAAATCCTTTGCAACGTCATTGAACACTTTGATGAACAGCTTATTGTTGTACGCATAGGCCAGCCAACCTTCGCGTCCATCGGCAATCAACTTTTCGCCACCTTTTGAAGGCTTCGCACCACGCTGTGTATCATCAAACCATGCAACGTCATCATTCATCACTTTCACAAAGGGTTGCAATGGCACATCAGCAAACTTGCTCTTATCGCCTAATGGAAATATGGCCAGACCACCTCGCGATACGCGAGTGATTTCCCACGGAGCTGTCTTTGACGCGCGCGTTGCATGAATGGTGTATCGCAGATTGATGGCGCAACGCGACTCATCAATCGAAATATTCTTGTCGATGCTGGTGCCTGATGCCTCATCAATAGTGCCTTTTAATTGCAGATGGCCTTCGTGGATGCTGCCAGTAAATACTCCACCATCATGAGCCACAATAGGCGGCCAGCCGCCATTCGGCCATGCACGTTGTGGACTGATCCAGAATGTCGAGCCTGAGCCATTGCAGGATGAAGAGGGCATGTACTGCGT
>DATAHE010000450.1:0-2899 GCA_036263355.1 Steroidobacteraceae bacterium
CGTATGATTCAGATGAACCGTCGCAGGCCATCGCAAGAACTCATGTTGACCTGATTGCCGGAGGTTGCGCCATTCATGAACTGTATGAACAGTCCGATGGTTTGGTCGGCGATAGCATTCTAAGCTTTGATGCGGTACGAAAGAGCTGGCAACAAACCTGGGTGACTAACCGTGGTTCGCTGATGGTTATCCATGGCAACTTCAAGGACGGCGCACTGACTCTGGAAGGCGAAGTACATCTCAAAGATGGCAAATCGTTACTGCAACGCATTACGTGGAAAGCGCAAGGCAATGACGTACGCGAGTCCGCCGTCATGTCGAAGGATGCTGGCAAGACATGGCTACCAGCATTTGATGTCCTGTTCCGCAAACATCATCAATGATGAATACGCGTGGTCTTGCGCGCAGCACGCTTACTGGAAATTAAAGCACGTTCAATGTGCTCAATCATGTCGTGAAGGGGAGAGTCCTTCATGGCAGGACGCCGAAGCGTTAGCCCAAGCGCGACATCTGGCACAGGGTGACGCAAGCGCAGGCGTATGAATTCGCCCGAAGTCAGCTCTTTGGCAATCGCGTAGTTCGGCAACACGCCAACGCAGTCGCTATCTCTGACTGCGATCTTGACACCATCGATACTGCCAGCCGATTCAATTCGCGGCCTTTCCAGCTGCTTCGCAAACCAGCCTCGCATGATCGTATTAAATGCGCCATCAGGATCAGGTAGCAACAGTGTGTGTCGTGCAATATCGTGTTGACTGATGGTGTTCTTCTTCGGCGCTCTACGACGTGACACAAACAGGCACAACTGAGTCATCGCAAGCACACGGCTGCGACTTTGATCATCAGCCTCTTCATTTAAACTATCCAGTGTGATTGCTGCGTCCAGATCACCGCGCTGAACTCTTCGACGCAAATCATCACACACACCAATTGATACTTTCAGTTCAATCGAAGGCCAGCGCTTACGGAATGCAGCCAGTGCCGCGGGTAGCAGAAAGGTGCTGGCAGACTCGACTGATCCCAGCCGAATGATGCGCGTCATATCCGGTTTAACGGTGGTTAGCGCAGCCTCGGCTGCGGCAATCAGCGCACGCGCATGCGGCAATAACGTAGTTGCCGCAGCGGTCAGCGTCGATTGCTGACCGCGTCTTCGCAATGTCAGTGGTGTATCAATCAATCGTTCAAGAGAAAGCAGTGTTTCTGAAACAGTTGACTGTGCAACTCCTAGTGCACGCGCAGCCGCGCTAATGCTGCCATAGTCACTTAATGCTATTAATATTCTGCAGTGCCTAATTTCAAGACTGTGATCCATAAGCAACCTGTCGTTAATGTCGATTTGCTTCAAGAGCACCAAACAGCCATATGCGTTACGGCGAGATAGCCAATCGCTCCGATGCATAAATGCGCTTTGCAAAATAGAACAGCAACACAACCGTAATCAGTGTTGAGACCGTGCATAAGCCGCTTTGCAGCCACGTCACCGGTTCGCCTCGTAATAGACGCATGAAAGTCAGTTGTTGCCCAACCAATGGAATTGAGTAAGCCCATAGTGAAGGCTTGAAGGGAAGAATGGCGAGAACAATAGATGGTATCGACGGCACCAGCTGCAACAAGCCCAACCAGGTCTGTGCTTCGCGAAAGTTTTTGGAGTACGCCGTCACTACCGTTTGCACAATGGAGATGAGCAATACCAGCGGCAACATCAATGGCAAGGCTTTCAACGCGAAGCCCACATTCAACACCACGGCGGTTTGCATATCGGCTGGCAAAAAGTATCCCGCAGTTGCAAATGCAGAGAGCCCAATCACCACGCTGATCAAACTGAAAGTACAGATGGCTGCGAGCTTGCCCAATAGCACTGATGTCGTTGACACCGGATTGATGAACAGTGGCTCCAGTGAATGGCGTTCGCGTTCGCCTGCCGTTGAATCAATGGCGAGAAACATGCCGCCCATAAATGCAGTGAGCACCAGAAAGTAGGGCAGCATCGCGAACAGCATAGCGCCACGTGATTGCGGCGTAGCCTGGTCGCGCTCTGCAATCACAACAGGACGCGTGATACCGGGGTTGATGCCACGCGCAATAATGCGCATGCTGCTTTGTATCTGCGAATAACTGTTCAGCGCATTACGCAGTCGTTGCACCTGCGATTGCGCTTCACCTCGCGACGAATCATAAAAAATTTCGATCTGTGCCGGTCTGCCTGCGCGCCAGTCGTCGGCATAGTCGGCTGGTACGCGCATGATTAAATCATGCTGTTGGGTGCGAATGGCTGCTTCCGGATTTTCAACACCGGGTAGTATCTCGATATCCGATTGCTTGAGCGCATCGATCAAAGACGGCGCTCGCTCTGCGCCAATCACTACTAATGGTAACGATTTTTCCGCCTGCTCCACTTGATGCGCGACCACCACGCGCAGAATCACCAGAAACATCACCGGACCAATCAACGGTCCCAACAACAATGCATTTAATAACACGCGTCGATCACGCAGACTCTCGCGCAGTTCCTTCAAGTAAACAACAGCGGCCGTGGTGCGAAGCGGTTTCATTACATGGCCTCCGCTTCTTCACCAATCAGCTTGACGAAGGCATCTTCGAGATTGGCCTCACCCGCCTGTTCACGCAGCGATTCAGCCGTACCCTGTGCTACCACGCGACCATGCGCAATGATGACAATGCGATCACACAGCGCCGCGACCTCCTGCATGATATGTGTAGAGAACAGCACGCATCTGCCTTCGGCACGCAATGTCTTTAAGAATTCACGCAGGCTGCGCGTTGCCATTACATCCAGGCCATTGGTGGGTTCATCGAGAATGATATTGCGCGGATCATGTATCAGCGCACGACCTATTGCAGTCTTGACACGCTGGCCCTGCGAAAAACCTTCGGTATA
>DATAHE010000451.1:0-4142 GCA_036263355.1 Steroidobacteraceae bacterium
ATCATCCACCAACAAACCCAATGCAACGACGAAGCCCGCAATGGAAATTTGATTGAGCGAATAACCAACGAAGTACAACACCGCCAAACCGAAGGCCAGTGATAGCGGCACCGAGATCATCACGATACCTGCGGCCCGCAAGCCCAGTGGCAGCAAGGTGATCAACACCAGCACAATGGCGATGCTGAAGTCGCGATACAAACTGTTCAGTCGATGCGCAACATTCTTTGCCTGACTGAAGCCCCATTCCAGTTGAATATTGGCAGGCACGCTACGACGAAAATTATCGACCGCTTCGCCAATGCGCTTCTCGGTTATTAGAATGTTCTGTCCATCCTGCTGCTGTGCAGTGACGAACACGGCGCGCTTGCCGTTGTAACGACCCACATAACTCAATGGTGCGTTATCCCAGCGCACATCGGCAATATCTTTCAGTCGCGTCAACTGTCCCCGATACGATGCCACAATGGTATCGCGAACATCTTCAACTGAACGAAAGCTGTCCGATGTTTTCAAACTGAAAGTTCGCGCACCCATGTCGATGAAGCCAGCGGGTATGGCAGCATTCTCGCTTTGCAGTGCCTGCATTACCTGTGTTGGCGTAATCTTCAGCTCGGCCATGCGGGCTAGATTCAATGCCACTCGCATTTCGCGCGCGGGATACGCCCAGGTCTCTGCAGTACGTACGCCGCTGACGGCCTTCAGCGCATCTGATAGTCGGCGTGCTGTATCTTCCATCTCGCTATATGGTGCTTCTTCCGACACCAGCGCAATCTGCACAATGTTCACGAAGCCGGGGCTCCATTTGCGCACGGTGATGTTTGCGGTGTTTGGTGCCAGCCCATCACGAATCACACCCACTTCGCGAGTCACTTCATCAAATTTCTTGTCAGCATCGGAGTTCACTCCAAACTGAATGAAGATAACACTAACGCCATCGACTACATTCGTTTCCAGCTTGAATACATCGTCGAGTGCAGCAAGCCGATCTTCAACTGGCTTAACGATTTGTCGCTCGATCTCCTTTGGATCAGCACCGGGATAAATGGTGGTGATGGAGAAGGCCGGTGATTTAAAGAACGGATCTTCTTCACGCGGAATGGTTTTAAATGCATACCAGCCGATGGCCACCAGACATAGGAAGGCGACTAGCGTGAACTGGTAACGGCGGATGGGGAATTCGAGTAGCTTCATGTGTGCGCTTCCCTATTGAGCCTGCACACTGACATGTTCGCCATCGCTCAAGTACAGCGCACCATCGGTGATGACTTGCTCACCGGCTTGCACGCCAGAGCGAACGGCAACTTGATCGCGTGCGAAGAAAGCGACTTCTATCTCCCGCCTCTTCGCCACGCTCTGGTTACCTTCATTACTCAGCACAAAGATATTTGCTTTGTGTCCAATACCAGAGACCACTGCGCCAGTAGGCACATACAGCAATGATTGTGATGTCGCCTGCTGCGGTTGAATGCTTAGCTGTGCAACCAGACCACTAACGAGATTCTCAGTTACAGAATCGAACTTCACTTCAATGGGGAACAGCCCATTTTCAACTTGTGCAGCGCCGCCTACTTCACTGAGCTTCCCCGCAAACTCTTTCGCAGGGAAGGCATCCATTCGAATCGTGGCAACATCACCCACATGCAATTGCACCGCATCGCGATCTGACAGTGCCGCACGTACAACAAAACCTTTTTCACGCGCGCCCAGCATCAATATGGGTTGAGCAGGACCGACCAACTCATGTTCTTCGGCCAGCTTGCGCATTATGGTGCCAGCACTTGGCGCAACGATGCGTGCATAACCTTGATTAAATGAAGCTGCTTGTAACTGTGCTGCCGCGACCTTGGCCTGCGTGCGTAAGTCTTCCAGCTGCGACAGCGCAATCACCTGATCCGCATACAAACGTTCACCACGCTCGACATCGCGTTGTGCCTTGTCGTTCATTTGCTGCGCTTGTGATAGCTGCGCGTTAATTTCGGTCGGAATCAGTTCTGCCAGTACTTGCCCGGCCTTTACCTGTTCACCTTCACGCACGGCAATGCGTTGAATCACGCCGCCGACCTTGAATGACAGCTTCGCTTCATCCGCTGCCGCAACCACACCGGTCGTAACAATAGCTGCTGCGCCAGGACCGGATGTCACCGCAGTCACATGAACGGGAGTGGGTGTGTGTGTCACTTCCTTTTGTTGCGAGCATGCACTAAGTAACACAAAAGTTGATATCCAAATCACGCGAGTCATCTTGTTGGTGTTCATGTCCAGTACCAGTTTCGTCAATCGATTAATCTGTTGGTTCATTCCGTTGCAAGTCGCCAGTCGCAGATAAGTGATTCAAGAAACGCCGTGAATACGTCCATGTAGGCTCCGCGAAAACTCCTGTTTTCGAGGTTCTTGCATCACTTATCTGCTATTGGCTCCTTTGCTATTGCAGCGGCAACACACCATTCGCAGTGGTGTATTCCAGTTCAGCGGTTTCTGACAGCACTGCAAAGCGCGTCAGATTCAAATTCAGTTCAGCGGTGGTGAGTGAGTTGCGTGCGTCCAGAAACTCAGTCTGACTAATCACGCCTTCATCACGTTTCTTGCTGGCAATGCGGAACACGGTGCGCGCCGCATCTGCGCGCGCAGTGGCAACGCCAAGCGAGGAGATGGCAGTGCGATAACGATCCACCGCTTGTTGAACTTGCAACGCAACTTGCTGTTGCGCGGAATCACGTTGTGCAGCAAGACGTCGTGCCTGTGCGTTGGCGGCATCCACTTGTGCTCGCATGCCACCACCTGCATAGAACTTCCAGGTAAGTACCAGTGATGCTGAGGTGTAGCGATGTTGTGAATCAAAGCCGTAATCATCGCCCTGAATGCCGCTATCCACACCCAGAGACAACATCGGAATAGATGCCGACTTGGCAATAGAGACTTGATGCTGCGCAGCCTGTGCTGCCTTATCCAGTTGTTGCAATTCAGCGCGTTGATCGATGGCCTGTTTCTGTGACTGCGCCAGATCAATCGCGAGCGTGTTCAGTTCAGCGGGAACAATGGCATCTTCGAGCGAAGTATCCAGCGGACGATTCAACAAGAAATTCACATAGCTTTGTGCTTGTTGTTTAGTGTTGTTGGCTTGTTGAAGTTGCTGTTCCACATCCAGCATCTCGGCACGCGCACGTAGTGGCTGGTCTTGCGTCACCTTGCCATTGTTGAAAAGCGATTCATTGACGCGCAGATTTTCTGCCAGCAGATCACGCGTGCTCGCTACGATCTGGACGACATTGTTTGCTCGTAACCAGTTCAGATACGCAACCGTGACATCGCGTTTCAGCTGTCGCGCGTAAGCAATACGCTGTTGTTGTGTAGCACCAAGCATTGATTCCTGTGCACGCACACCCGCGCTGATCGCCGGTGCAAACAAAGGTTGCCGCAGACTGATGTGAGTGTCCTGTTCATGCGCACGCAAGAAAGGAATGGTGACATTTTCAATTTGTGGAAATTTGCCGGGCTGACCTTGCGCTTCGAGCATTTGATTCAGAGTGGAGTAGACGGGATTCAATGCATCACCAATGGGAAAATTAATTTCACGACCACCGCGCGACCATGTGTAGCGTGCATCCAGACTCAGCTCCGGCAAGTAGTGCGCTCGGGCCGCGTCCAGCGACGCCTTGGCTTGTTGCACTGTGTAGGTTTCTGCCTGCAAGGCAAGATTGCTGCGCATGCCTTCGGCGACGTAATCATCAATCACGTTTTGCAGGTCGCGCGGCGCGGCAAACGCCGTTGCCGATGCTGCTAACGCGAGCAAAGCTGTCAGCTGCCTAATGATTAGACGCGTGTCAAATATAGGGTGAAAAAATGTGCGTGTTGACATGAGATAGCTCTGGAATTACTTGCCTTTGCGCGCCGACGTATCAGAAGTGGCCAAGCCACGTGTCGCAAGCAATAGCGCGTTATCGACCATTTGTTTGTTCGACACACCAATGTGGGTCAGGATCGCTTCCTTGGTCGAAATCAGCTGGATGATGCCGTACATCAATCCCCATAACGTCAACGCCACCACTTCCGGTGGTCCCATATCGCGACGCAACGATCCATCCTGGATGCCGATGTGTAATGCCTTGATCAATTCGCCCAGCACTTGATCGCAGGCTTCA
>DATAHE010000452.1:0-1949 GCA_036263355.1 Steroidobacteraceae bacterium
TTGTTAAATGTATTCAAAGATATTTCTGGTTTAGCCGATCTATTCAATGGTGTACATCTATTACCTTCGCCACATTACAGCGATGCGCAGTGGCAGGTGTTAACGGCTTTATTAAAGGTGTTGCCGCAAGCGGTGGCCTGGTTGAAAGTGGAATTTCAGCAACGCGGCCAGTTGGACTTTGTCGAGTTGGCACTGCGCGCACGTGAGGCCTTGGGTGATGAAGACAATCCAACTGACCTAGCTCTGGCGCTGGATATGCGTTTGCAGCATATCCTCGTGGATGAGTTTCAGGATACGTCCATTACTCAAATGAAGCTGTTGCAGATGCTGACAGCAGGCTGGTTGCCTGATGATGGCCGCACGCTATTCTGCGTTGGCGATCCCATGCAGTCCATTTATCGATTCCGTCAGGCTGAAGTCGGTCTATTCCTGGATGCACAACAGAACAGGCTATTCAATGTGCCGATGCAAGCGCTACGACTGCAAACCAATTTTCGTTCCACGCAGCCTGTAGTGCAGTGGATCAACGAACAATTTCCTTTTGTGTTGCCAGCGCTCAACGATAGTGAAATGGGTGCGGTGTCATACAGCGCCAGTACTGCTCGCGCTGATGCGGCGCAGAGCGGTGGTGTTACCATTCATGCGGCAATTGATCGCAGCGCTGAGCAGGAGGCCGACGAGGTTGTAGCACTCATCAAGCACGCGTTATCGTCCAACGAACTACAGCGCATCGCAATACTCGTCGGTGGAAGAGCGCACGTAGGCGCTATTGCTTCTGCGTTAACTCGCGAGAATATTCCTTTTAACGCTGTCGATATCGAGCCGTTGCAAGATCGGCCTTTGATTCAGGATTTGATGTCGTTGACGCGAGCCTTGTTACATCTGGGTGACCGCACTGCATGGCTTGCCTGCTTGCGCGCACCATGGTGTGGTTTGGCACTACGCGATCTATATGCGATTGCTTCGGACTCACCCGATGTAGCGATCTGGACTTTATTGACGGATGGTCAACACACTTCAGCACTTGAGCGGGAAGCACTACTACGCGTTGAGCGTTTCATTTCGGTCATGAGCGCTGCCCTAAGTGAACGCGGAAAATTGACGTTACGTGACTGGGTACAACGTTGCTGGCTGGCGTTAGGCGGAGCCGCGGTGCTGGATCACATCAGTGACCTGCATGATGCTCATGCTTACTTCTCGCGACTTGAAGAGATTGAAGTTGCGGGCGATTTGCCTGACATCACACGGCTCAATACACAATTGAAAGACCTCTACGCATCACCAACAAACAATCCTGCCGCACGCGTCGAAATCATGACCATTCACAAATCCAAAGGACTGGAATTTGACGTGGTCATTCTGCCGTCGTTGCATCGCACTCCGCAAAAAGATGGTACACGACTGCTACGCTGGACGCAGTTAACAGGTCTGGCCGCAGATGGACTGGTGTTATCGCCACCGCAGGCGCGAGGAGACGACAGCGATGCGATCTACGATTGGTTGAAGTACCTTGATCAGCGTCGCAATGAACTGGAGCGCGGTCGCCTTCTTTACGTCGCAGCGACGCGTGCAAAGCAGGAATTGCATTTGTTTGGCAGCGTTGGCGTTGATAGCAAGGGAAAGATCAATTCACCGCGCAGGGGTACCTTGCTGGAACTGTTGTGGCATGTTGCTGAATCAGAATTTGAACGGCGTCTAGTTGATCATCAATCTGCTGATGTCGACATTAAACAGGTTTTTGTGAGCACACCAATTCGTCGCTTGCCGATTGACTGGCAAATGCCACCAGTGGCTGAATCGATACAGGTCATTGCCAGCAGACCTATTATCGATGCAGAGAATGAACTTATCGAATTTGACTGGGTCAGTGAAACCAGCCGTCATGTTGGTACGGTGGTGCATGCCGAGCTTGAATACATGTTGAGTGATGCGGCCATATTGCAGAAATG
>DATAHE010000453.1:0-2577 GCA_036263355.1 Steroidobacteraceae bacterium
AGCATGCAGAGTTGCGCGCCATTGCATAGCGCCATCACCCACTCAAACGTCGCAGCATCGAACGACAGTGATGCAAATTGCAGCACTTTGCTCGAGCCATCGACGTTAAATATCTCCGCCTGTGCCGCCACCATGTTGCAAAGGCCACGGTGTGTAAGCAGCGATGCCTTTGGTCGCCCAGTCGAGCCGGAGGTGTAGATGGCATAGGCCAGATGATTAGAGTCAAGGCCTAAGCTATCAACCGGTATATTTTTGTCATCACCAACAGATACAGTGACATCAATGCAGGTCGTTTCGCTATTGATTGATTTAATCAGTCCTTCTGTATTGTCAACCGAGAGCACATAGTGCAGCGCAGAATCCTGCAACATATAGCTGAGTCGCTCAGCAGGATACTCCGGATCAAGCGCGACGTAGGCAGCACCGGCTTTTAATATCGCCAACACACCAACGATCATTTCAACCGACCGGTGTATACAGATACCAATCAAATTGTCTGAACCGATACCACAGGTAATCAGTTGATGCGCCAGCCTGTTTGCGCGCCGGTTTAATTCGAAGTAAGTGAGCGAACGCCCTGGATCGCTAACAGCAACTGCATTTGGACTTTGCAGAACCTGCCGCTCAAATAATTCATGTATGCAAGCGGCGTCATCATACTCACGCCTGGTCTGGTTCCATAACTCAGTGACTTTCAGATGCTCACCGCTGGGCAACCATGCGGATTTGTCGATTCGGGCATCGGGGCAATTCACTGCCAAGGTCAGCAATGACTGATAGTGCGACGCAATTCTTTCTATCGTGGCTGCTTCAAACTGACGACTGAATTCGATATCGACTATCACTTTGTCATTCAGAGCCGCTGCGTCCACTGGATGGAAGTGAAATATGAGCGCCGGTTTCAGCAGCCCAGTCAAGCGCGGATCAACCGGGCCAGCTTCATGCATAACGATCACTGGCAATGTGTTCGTTCTTTCCAAGACATCATGCGACATCAACAGAGAACGAAGACTTTCCACTGTAATGGGGGTTCCAGGTTGCATGCCAGGAACTTCGATATCATGCATGCGATGGATGACATCACTTAACACCATGTCATCGCATCGACTGCAGGATATATCGATGATTCCGTCAGCATTGATGCCTGCCGTTATCACATCTTCCTTATTACCGTAGTAACGAAGCAGCAGATGCAAAACAGCCACCAACACCGAAGACGGCGTGTGCGAACCATGAGTGATGAAGTCATCGAATGAGCGCGGCAGCGTCAGGCTAAAGCTTGCCTGATCCAGGCGACCGTCATATGTGTCCCGTGCGGTCGGATGTTCCCACGGCAACTCAGCGAGAGCCGCACAGGCCTCCAATATTTCATTCCATTGAACCGACCTCCGAAGAGCTTTAGTAACGACGGAACTCATATGCCCATGCTCAATAGGCAGAACTGCTTTCCAGTTGATCAAACAGCTTTTGAATATTATTTTTCTGGAAACCCTTCACATTCTGTTTGCGTTCAATGAATTCAAACATCATGCCGGTGTTGGAATCTCGCTTGGTGAAGATCTGGCGCAATCCATCGCCTTCTATAATATTTGTAGCGAACTGCGCACCCGAGACGGTCAAGGCGCTTGCCGTAGCATCAATGTCCTCAACGGATACAGCCACGTGCTGTACCCCAGGACCATACTCATCGATATAGCGAGAAACTTGTGATTCCGGATCCGTACCCTGCACCAGTACAATCGAAAAATCACCTGCATTTAGTTCCGCCGACAGCATTCCCGAAAACTTGCCGTGGATTTCGCGGCGCAACATCAATTCGAACCCAAAAACCTGCTGGTACAAATTGATGGCTGACTCGATGTCCCGCACTGCAATTGCAATATGATCAATTTTCCCATTTGCAAACCTGAAATTATTCATTGCCATCCAATTTAGATAATTGGTCCGATAGATAAGTAGTCGTAGCAGACACAACAAAGCCAAGGGCCAACGGAACCACCATGTGGGGCGAGGTGACTCGCCTCAAAATCAAGTCATGTACACAGTCCTAAATCCGCCTACCCTCGGCTTACCGTGATAGGCCATTGTGGATACGGCGACACGTGGTTCCTAACCTTCTGTTTATTTGTATACCGGCGTCTTGCACTTCTGGACCATTCCAGAAGATCAAGATCATTCTGTTATCGCAGGCAATCTACCTCATGACTTAGCTTAAAAATGTTCGGAAAATATTACCGGGAGATTCTGTTTTTATGCGCAGCGCCCCGGACGTTTTCCTAACAATTGTTAGTGATCGATTCACCGATCGCCGACTTCCATCAAAGCATCCATCAGACATCACAGAGGTCATTGAAAATTAACGTCAATTTCAGAATTGAAAAGCGGCTATCAAAGAATATATCGTTATCAGACATCTCAATGAAGCATGTTAATCAGAAATCATTAACATGAATCATTCACAAGAAATGTTTGTTCAATCATCTTGACCAACATAGAATGAAGCGTGCAATTAATTCTGGAAGCACCGTCTGACTCAAAGCGGCAATTGACAACTAATAACGTAATTTCTTTTCTGGA
>DATAHE010000454.1:0-5861 GCA_036263355.1 Steroidobacteraceae bacterium
TTCAACGTTCTGCACCTGAGAAGTTGGCTTTCAATGTCAAAGCGCAGCAACCATCAGGTGATATCGAACTGATTCCGTTCTACCGCATTGCGCATGAACGATACAGCTTGTACTGGCAACTGGTGTAAGCAGCGTTGCCCCTGCGGCGCGCATTCTTGTCGAACCACTTCTTAATCTGGATTATTACAATGAAAAACCAGGCAATGAAATATCGCGTACTGATAATCATCGGATTGACTCTGTTTGGCGTGCTTGCGCAAAGCGTTGCTGTCGCGCAGATGGCGCACGGTTTGAGCGTCAAGAGCCCGGATGGTCATCTGTCGGTAGATTTTACGCTGGATGAACAAGGCGTGGCACGTTATGAAGTTGCACTGGATGGCAAGCAGGTATTGCAACCGTCGCGGCTGGGCTTGGTGCGCGAAGATGCAGATTTTTCCAGAAAGCTGAAATGGGTTGGCGATCAACCCGTCGAGCGTGTGGTGGATGATTACACCTTGCTAACCAGCAAGCGACGACTTAATCACTATGTTGCCAATCGTAAGGTGATCGAGTTGCGTGGTGCTAACAGCGAAAACATACAGATTATTTTCCAGGTTTCAGATGATGGATTGGCATTCCGCTATTACTTCCCCGTTAAATCAGCCAAGCTCCGCAAGCTGAAAGAAGAATCCACATCGTTCAATTTTCTTGCCGGGACTCGCGCATGGGTTCAGCCTGCAGCGGTAGCCAAATCTGGATGGAATGGAACGAATCCTTCTTATGAAGAGTATTACGACAAAGATGTTGAGCTTGGTTCGCCTTCGCCAACAGGTTCGGGCTGGGTGTATCCCGCGCTGTTCAAAACTGGCGACACGTGGTTGCTGGTAAGTGAAGGTTCCTTGCCACGCAACTATGCCGGTACTCGTCTGCGTTCGCAGTGGCATAACACTGAATACACCATCTCCTTTCCCGATCCACAGGAACGAATCGGCAATGGCGCTGTGAATCCGGAGTCACTCACGCCATGGTTAACGCCGTGGCGCATGATTGTAGTGGGCGACCTCGAAACGATTGTTGAGTCCACATTAGGAACTGATCTTGCTGATAAACCGGCGGTCGGTAGCGTGACTTCGATTAATGCACCTGGTAAGGCATCGTGGAGCTGGCCATTGCTCGGAGATGACAAAACCGTATTCGATGTGCAGAAGCAATTCATCGACTATGCAGCGACCATGCATTGGCAATACACCCTGATTGATTCGATGTGGGATACGCAAATTGGCGATGATAAACTTAAACAATTGGTCGACTACGCAAAGACCAAAGATATAAAGATACTCGTCTGGTACAACTCTGCTGGTGACTGGAATACAGCACCGTTAACGCCGCGCAATCGCATGCTCACACACGAAAGCCGCATCGCTGAGTTCGAGAAATTAAAAGCGATGGGTGTTGCGGGTCTTAAAGTCGATTTCTTTGGCGGCGATGGCCAGTCGGTGATCGCGTATTATCACGACATTCTCGAAGATGCTGCGCCTTACGGTTTCCTAATGAACTTTCATGGCGCCACATTGCCGCGTGGCTGGCAGCGTACTTATCCAAACCTCATGACCATGGAAGCGATTCGCGGGCTCGAGTACGTAACGTTTGATCAAAAGAACGCTGAAGAAGAACCCATACACGCTGCCATGCTGCCATTTACTCGCAATGTCTTCGACCCAATGGATTTCACTCCAGTGGTACTTGATCATATTAAAAATATCGAACGTCGTACCAGCAGTGCCTTTGAACTCGCACTTTCAGTGCTGTTTACCTCAGGTATTACGCACTATGCAGAGATACCTGAAGGCATGGCGAAAGCACCTGACTACGTGCAGGAGTTCCTGCGTCATGTACCGAGCATTTGGGATGACGTGCAGTTCCTTGATGGGTTCCCTGGCAAGTATGTGGTGATCGCACGTCAAGGCGATGGCCGTTGGTATATATCGGGTATCAATGCCGAGAAAGCCGAAAAGACTTTAAATCTCTCGCTCGCTTCGCTGCCGATCAAGGGGCGCGGCACATTAATTACTGATGGAAGCGGCGGCAACCTTTCATTCCGGAAGCAGGACATCGACATCTCCGCAACGAAGATGCTGGAAGTCAGCTTGAAAGCTCGTGGTGGTTTTGTGCTGGTGCTGGAATAGACAACAAATCTTTTAGAAATCCAAGCTGGATGAAAACATGCGAATGAAATTATTGTTTGCCTTGCTTGTATTCAATCTTGTAGCTTTCGATGTCATGGCGCTGGAAGCAAGCAGTGAATCATCCACATCAAAGCCTGCGTTCGTAAAAGATCCAAAGTTCTGGCCAACGCCAGTGATGGATCACACACCTCCGATGCTGCCGGCATTCAAGCATCATCATGCTGTGCTGGTGTTCGGAAAAACCAACGGTTATCGTGATGATGATCAAAACAAGGCAGCGAACGCTGCGCTGTCTGAATTGATCGCCAAGAAAGACTGGGATGTGTACGTCACAGAGAATGCGGCGGTCTTCAATGCCAAGCAACTTAAAAAGTTTGATGTTGTGGTATTAAACAGCATTAGTGGCAATGTTTTCTTGCCCGAACAACGCGAAGCATTTCGCGGCTGGATCGAAGGCGGTGGTGGCGTGGTGGCGCTGCATGGTTCAGGCGGTGATCATGAATACGATTGGCGCTGGTATGTTGAGGTGTTGCTTGGAGCGCAATTTATTGGCCACACTTACCAACCTCAATTTCAGAGTGGGTTGATCCGTATTCAGGATAAAGCACATCCGGTTATGCGCGCTCTGCCAGCAGAGTGGCAACGCACCGAAGAGTGGTATGCGTTTGACCGGGTTCCCTCCGGTTACCACACCCACATTCTCGCCGTGCTGGACGAAAGTACCTATCAACCGCCTTCACAACAGATAATGGGCGTGCATCCATTGATCTGGACGCGCTGCATAGAAAAAGGACGTGTCTTCTTTTCGGCGTTAGGCCACAAGGCAGAAACGTACGCTGAGCCGCTCCATTTAAAGATGATTGATAACGCGGTTGAATGGGCGGCGCGCTCGAGAAAAGACAAGTGTGAATAAGGCAGGAGAGCTGGTGCATCCAGATGGCATCAATGATCTGAAAGCCTTCGTTCCCGCGAAGGATATGGAGTTATCTAAACAGTTCTACGTTGATCTTGGGTTCACCATTAACTGGAGCAATCCAGATATTGCTGAATTGCAAATCGGATCATTTCGATTCCTGTTGCAAAAATTTTACGTTGCCGAGCATGCGGGCAACTTTATGATGAGTCTGGCGGTAGAGGACGCTGACAAATGGTGGGAGCACATTCAACAAATGGATATCGAGAAAAAATATCCCGGCATCATGTGCAAGCCGCCAGCCATGCAACCTTGGGGAATTCGCGTTCTGTACTTGAGCGATCCGAGTGGCGTGTTGTGGCATATCACGGACACGCGCAAGTAACAGATTTCTTAAGCTTCAATCTTCGAGAAGCGCCACGCGCCAATGCAGATAAGAACGAATCCAACGCTGGCAAGTACGATGACATCCAGAGCAAGATCGAAATGCGCCTGACCAATGAGCGTCGCGCGTAATCCATCAATGCCATACGAGAGTGGGTTGAGTCGCGTGGCGATGGTAAGTGCAGCCGGAAGGTTGTCCAAAGGAAACATGGCTCCGGACAAAAAGTACAGCGGCATGACGACAAAGTTCATTACCATCTGAAAACCTTGCATGTCTTTTAACCCTGCACCAATCGTCGTTCCTAATGCTGCGAAAAGGACTGCAGTGAGCATGAGGATGCCAATAGCAAGCGGTAATGAAGCCAGGCTCACGGGGCGAAACCCGGCTAAAAAGCAAATGACGGCCACTAGTAAGCCTTGAATCATCGCAACCGTAGCTGCACCGCAGGTTCGACCCAGCATGATCTTGAAGCGTGGTACCGGTGCAACCAGTGTTTCTTTCAAGAAGCCGAATTGACGATCCCACAATAACGCAATACCAGAGAAGGTCGACGTGAATAGCACCGTCATCGCGATGATGCCAGGTGCAACAAACTGAAGGTAACTGCCGCGACCTGCCTGCTGGAATACGGCACCCAGTCCAAAGCCCATGACAAACAGGTACAACATGGGTTGACCTAGTGAGACGACAATTTGCACGCGCGAACGTGTATAGCGGCGCAGCTCTCTTAACCACAATACATAGATTGCGCCCATGTTATCGTCTCCACATACGCGCCATCTGGCGCATGTTCTCGGCGGCGTTGGCGCTTTCATCGCGTAGCGCAGTGCCAGTCAATGCAAGGAAGGCTTCTTCCAACGAAGATTTCTGTGTTTTCTCTTTCAGTTCCTGTGCAGTACCAACGGCAATGATTTTGCCGTGATCAATAATCGCAATGCGGCTGGCAACGCGCTCTGCTTCGTCCATGTAATGCGTTGTCAAAAAAACCGTAACACCTTCGCTCTGATTAAGATGCTTTACCTGTGTCCACAGCTGATTTCGACTTTGAGGGTCCAGTCCCAGCGTCGGTTCATCCAGAAACAGGATCTTTGGTGTATGCAGCAACCCACGTGCGATCTCCAATCTTCGTCGCATGCCCCCAGAAAACGTCTTCACGAAGGCATCTTTCTTGTCCCACAGCTCGAAGGTTTTCAGCAACAGCTCTGAGCGTTCGCGTCGTATTTTTCGCGAAATGTTGTACAGGGCACCATGAATATCCATGTTCTCCATTGCCGTGAGTTCCTGATCAAGGCTGGGATCCTGAAACACGATGCCGAAACGCTTTCGTACTTCGTTTTGATCGCGAGTGGGATCAAGGCCATCAATGATTAGCTTGCCGCTGGTCGGTGCCAGCAGCGTAGTCAGCATCTTGATGGTGGTGGTTTTCCCGGCACCGTTGGGTCCAAGGAAAGCGAAAATTTCGCCAGCTGCAACATCGAATGACACACCGTTAACAGCGGTGAAGTCATTGAACTTCTTGATCAGGTTTTCGACGTGAATCATAGGCGGCGCAGTTTATACGATTTGCTTATTTGTGCTATACATGGGTGATACCGGATTGTGCCGATTTTCAAACATGGTCGCTTAGCTTATATTGCTACCACTGCAACATTTTGCCGTCGCGGATGTTCGCGGGTAAATCAACGCTCATGATCGATCACACGCGTAGCCCGGCTTCGGTTGCAGCATCAATCGACATCGTCTTGGCTTGATGTTTATTCCGTACGTCCTTACCGTTGACTCTTACCGCTTGTCTCACGGAATCATGATGCACTGTTTCCGGGTGAAATAGCCTATGACACCGGTGACATGAATGCGTAGGTGCTAACAGTAGCCGGCTGTTGATACCGCTCACGCTATTTGCTGTTATATTACGGACGCGCCGATGGCAGATACTTCAATTCTAAGATTGTAGTACTTGAGAGGTCAGGTCGTTTGCCCGGCAGATTGAATAACACAATTAACTAACACATCAACATCGGATAACTATGGCGACGCGCGCTTCGGGACGTAACTTTACCCACACGATTGTTCAGGAGCTGGGTATTGATATCGTGACGGGAGTTTATTCCGACAAGAAGTCTTTTCCGGTTGAAGAAGAATTGTGCAAACGTTTTGATGCAAGCAGAACGGTGCTGCGCGAAGCAGTAAAGATGCTGACAGCAAAGGGACTGCTTAGTGCACGGCCACGTCAGGGAACGCGAGTGTTGCCCGAATCCAGCTGGAATCTGCTTGATCCAGATATCCTGCGCTGGATGCTGGAAAGAAAATATTCATCCGAACTGCTGGTCAATTTCAACGAGGTACGATTGGCGATAGAGCCACAGGCTGCGGCGCTTGCTGCGTTGAGTGCAGGATT
>DATAHE010000455.1:0-4293 GCA_036263355.1 Steroidobacteraceae bacterium
GTTCTGTACAAATCACCTTCCTGGTTAACGAATACCTGTGTCTTGTACACCAGACGACGAAACGCAGTGGAATGAATAATGCGATCGCGATCTCGTTGATATTCGCTGCGATGCTTTGGCGCTGGTTCGGCAATACGACGGCCCCGCGTCGTTGAATCATGCGCTGCATAAGGAGCGAGGATGTTCGACATGGCATTCGTCATGCTGCTTCGAATCCATGCTTGAGTGTTGCCTGTAGTATTTCGGCTGGGTAATCAGATGTAATAACTGCCTGACCAATCTTTTTGAGTAGCACGAGACGCAGTTGCCCGCTCAATACTTTCTTGTCCATGCCCATCAGCTCTAATGCTTTGGTTGCGCCGATACTAGGCGCTTTGATCGGCAACCCACTTGACTCAATTAGATCGATTGCACGTTGATGATCTTGCGCTGAGATCCAACCCAGACGATGGGACATTTCTGACGCCAATACCATCCCTGCAGCGACTGCCTCACCATGCAACCATTCACCGTAGCCAAGTGCGTTCTCAATCGCGTGACCAAAGGTGTGCCCAAGGTTGAGGATAGCGCGCAAGCCTTGTTCGCGCTCATCCTGACTCACCACCTCGGCCTTTATTTCACAACTACGTTTGATGGCATGCGTTAAAGCAGCTGCATCGCGAGACAATATCTTGCTGGCATTTTGTTCAAGCCAGGAAAAGAACTCCACATCGTAAATTAGCCCGTACTTGATCACCTCGGCAAATCCAGCACGCATTTCGCGATCAGACAATGTATTCAATACGCTAATGTCTGCAATGACTGCGCGCGGTTGATGAAACGCACCGATAAGATTCTTGCCCCCTGGATGATTTACGGCAGTTTTGCCACCAACTGATGAATCAACTTGTGCGAGCAACGTTGTTGGAATCTGGATGTAGTCAATACCACGTTGATAACAGGCAGCTGCAAAGCCCGCCATGTCGCCGACAACGCCACCACCCAATGCAATGATGGCAGCGTCGCGATTCATTCGGTTTTCGATCAATGCATCAAATATCAAATTGAGCGTGGCGAAGCTTTTTGTGTGCTCACCGTCAGGCAACGATATCTCAGCAATTCGTTTTCCCATGAGTGCTTGCTTAAGCGTCATCAAATACAGTGGAGCGATGGTTGTGTTCGTTACAATCAGGACATTGCGCGCACTGACGTGTTTGGAAATTAGTGTGACGTCCTGCAATAACTTCGGTCCAATCAGAATCGGATAGCTGCGATCTGTTGTTTCGGCGGGAAGATGAATGGAAAGGGCGGTCAACGTCATGGATGCGTGTCGTGTGCGGATGAGTCGTCAAGCTTGGTAAGCTCAAGTTTACTATGAGCTGACAAACCCAGACCATGAATAATATCCGTCGTAACTGCATGCACGCGCCGATGGTCCGTACTAACGGTTAAGGTCGCGATTGACTGGTAGAGTGGAGCGCGAATAGCTAGAAGGTCATGCAACTTTTTTTCGGGATCAGCGGTATTAAGCAACGGACGATGTCGCGTTTGACGCGTGCGTTCCAGTTGTTGATCTACCGAGGTCTGCAGATACACGACCTTTCCGCGATTTTTGAGGTTCTCGCGAGTGACAGGCGATAGGATTGCGCCACCCCCAGTGGCCAGAATAATTCCGTTCAATTGAGTGAGATTATTGATCACCTCAACTTCACGCTCACGAAATTTGGCTTCCCCTTCCTTTTCAAATATGAATGGAATATCCACACCGGTAATGCGCTCTATTTCGGTATCGCTGTCATACAACTGCATATCAAGCATTTTCGCCAAATGCTTGCCAACAGCCGACTTGCCCGAACCCATGGGGCCGATAAGGAATATATTGGTCGGTGAAATAGATGGAGGATGCATAATGAATAACGGCCGCATAGAGCGGCCGTTATTGTCACAATCTAATGCAGGAGCTGCAAGCTCAGAGGCGGATATCAGTAAACATTAGCTCCCTCACGAAGAATTTTGGGCGTGACGAAGATCAGTAGCTCGTCTTTGTTGTTGGTTTTTTGAGTATTCTTAAATAGATTTCCCAAAACTGGAATATCTCCGAGCAACGGAACCTTTGTCACCCCGTTTCGCTTCTCTATTTCTTGGATGCCACCTAACACGACGGTCTGTCCGTCATTTACAAGTACTTGGGTCGAAACGTTTCTTGTATCAATGGTAGGTACACTACCTTGATTGCCCGGTAACGTAATTACTTCACCGACGCTGTCTTTGTTTACCTGAAGATCGAGAATAATTCGATCATCGGGAGTAATCTGAGGGGTAACTTTCAATGAAAGTACTGCCTTTTTAAACGCAATTGTTGTCGCTCCACTCGCACCGCCAGAGCTCTGCTGGTAAGGTATTTCCACACCTTGTTCAATAGAGGCTTGTTTCTGATTCGCCGTAATCACTTTCGGTGCTGATACAACTTCGCCTCTTCCCTCGGCTTGGGCCGCAGATAGTTCGAGATCAACAATGTAGTTTCTATCTAACAACGATAAAGCTATTGCTCCGGCCTTTCCAGCTGCCGGCAGATCTACCATGTATCTGCTGCTTGGATTCGTCACGTCAAAGTTGAAATTTCCGTTTAGTGGGCTAGTAGGACCGATCGTAATGGGGTTGGCGCTGGTTATTGGACCTGAGCCTATTACACCTGCGCCGTTCCGGTCGTAGTTAAACGTCTTATTCACTCCAAACCGCGCACCTAGTTCGCGCTTGAAGTCATCATTAACGATAACAATTCTTGCTTCAATCAGCACTTGCCTGACCGGAATATCTAAGATAGACACAAGGCGTCGGATATCAGCGAGTCGTCCAGGTGTATCTTGTAAAAGCAAGGTATTTGTACGACTGTCTACCGTCACGCTCCCCCTTTCAGACATCAGAGAGTTACCTTTACCCTTGATTAAATCAGCGAGGTCTTGCGCTTTCGCATAATTGACTTGCAGAAACTCGGAACGCAGCTGTTCAATGGCGTCCAAGTCTTTCTTCGCTGCGGCAATTGATTTTTCGTGCGCTGCTATTTCTGGCGCTGGCGCAATTAGCATCACGTTGCCCTGTCGCCGCATATCCAACCCCTTGGTTTGCATGACGATGTCCAATGCCTGATCCCAAGGTACATTTTGCAAACGCAACGTGACATTGCCTTGCACCGCATCACTAATGACCATATTCTGACCGCTCGTATCTGCGAGCAATTGGAGCACGGCACGCGTATCAATATCCTGGAAGTTAAGCGTTAGTCGTTCACCTTTAAATTCCTTTTTGTCCAACGCTGTAACAGCTTTGTTAACTGGCCGAATTTCGACTGTATAGACATCTTCGGTTTGATACGCCACAGGCTCCCAATCTCCGGCGGCGCTAATAACTATTCTGGTACCGTCAGAGACTCTCACCGTATCAATTACATTAACTGGTGTTGCAAAATCAGCCACATCAAGGCGGCGCAATAAGCCATCGTCCACAGTCGCCTTAGGGAAGTTAATGACCATGCGGCCACCTTCCTGCTTCAGATCAGGCATTACTCGAGAGGAACTGAGCTGAACAATCACTCGCCCAGAACCATCACTGCCGCGGCGGAAATCAATTCTGTTTATCGACGACGTTGATGTGTTCCTGTTTACTGGCATGGCGGCCGCTCTGGTGACCGCGGAGTTGGTTGTCTTGGTTGAACCAGCTTGTACCGTGCTGCCCACAGTGACGATAATCGTATCGCCGTCTACTTTAGTGTCGTACGGAACCATCGTGTTCAGATTTAATACAACACGCGTACGTCCGTTTGCTTCCGCCACGTTAACCGTATCGAGCACACCTCGTTTCACGTCTATACGACGAGCAGGAAGGGCGATAGTGGTGTCTGCCAAATCCATGGAGATACGCGCAGGATTATCCACCGTGAAGACCAGCGGTTGAGGTGCCGTGTCGCTTAACTTCAGACGCAACTGCACTTGATCTCCAGGAAGAGCGTTTGCGTCGATCTGCGTCAGCTGTGTAGCGGCATTCGCACCTACAACGGATAATCCAAACAACAGCGACAGGACCCAGGAAATTGTGCGGACAGCATTACGTTGCATGAGACGTTCCACTTGCGAAGTAAAAAAAATATGTATGGCGCGGGATGACATTCAATATTCTCCCTATTCTTTCAAAGTTAAAGCGGCTGGTCTTTCGATGTAGCCACCCAGGCCATCAGGTACCAACTCAACAACTGAGATACGGGTGTTGGTTATGGCAGCAACTCGACCGTCTGCCTGACCAATATGATTTCCAACCTGG
>DATAHE010000456.1:0-6480 GCA_036263355.1 Steroidobacteraceae bacterium
TGTCGTTGTGGTGATCAACGAACCCCGCGATGGCACTTATTATGCGACGACGGTTGCTGCACCTGTTTTTTCGAACATAGCGGCAGGTGCATTGCGCTTGCTTGCAGTACCACCCGATGGTCTGCAAAACATGCCCGCAGCAACCTTGGTGCAAACCGGAGTGACGCCATGAATGCTGCGCGTCATATTCAGCATCAGATGACACTGCGCGATTTATTGCGCGGCGTTATCAATGATGCTGCGTTGTCAAGTGCGCCTGATCTTGCTGTTACGCATCTCACATTGAACAGTCGCGACGTAAAAGCCGGTACGGTATTCGTTGCGATACCAGGTTTACGTGCGCATGGTATTGATTACGCGCAACAAGCGATTGCCAATGGCGCTGTTGCTGTGTTGTGGGAACCGGTTGCAGATCGTTCTGTGCCAACGTTATCAACTGCGCCATTCATTGCCGTTCCGCAGCTTTCAAGTATGTTGGGCAGTATCGCCAGTCGCTTCTATGGCGAGCCGTCGCGGGCAATGCGTATTGCAGCGGTAACTGGTACCAATGGCAAAAGCACAACGGCTTATCTGATCGCCGATGCTGCACAACGGTGCGGTATTAATGCTGGTTACTCTGGTACGGTTGGGTACGGCGCGATCAACGCGCTTAAGAATGCAACACATACCACGCCCGATGTCATCAATATGCATCGTCAGCTGGCGGAGATTCATGATGACGGCGCCAACGCGGTGGGTATGGAGGTGTCGTCACATGCACTTCATCAACATCGCATTGATGCCGTGCAAATCGACACGGCCATTTTCACCAATCTTACACGCGATCATCTTGATTACCACGGCAGTATGCAGGCTTATGGTGAGGCTAAGGCCTCGTTATTTCAGCATCCGGGCCTGAGTCGTGCAGCTATCAACGCTGATGATGCATTTGGCAGAGAGTTGCTGTCCCGTACTACCACTGCCAATGTGGTTACTGCATATGGATGTGATTCGAGCATTGACTACAAGCGTTCAGTCGTTGCGACAAATGTGGAACTTGGCGCGAATGGTTTGCAGATGTCGATTGCGGGCACTTTCGGCGATGCGACATTAAAGTCGCCATTACTGGGTCGCTTCAACGCCTACAACTTGCTGTCCACCTTGTGCGTGTTGCTGGGTTGGGATGTCCCGATAGCGAAAGTCATTGAAGCGCTGGAACAGGCCAGTGCGCCGCCGGGAAGAATGGAAACGCATCGTGATGCTTCCGGGACGCTAGTAGTGATTGACTACGCACATACGCCGGATGCGCTGGAAAAAGCGTTGCAGGAACTCAAGTCATACTGCACCGGCAAATTGATCTGTGTGTTTGGTTGCGGTGGCAATCGTGATGCGGGCAAGCGCGTGCAGATGGGTGCTATTGCCGAGCGTCTTGCTGATCAAATTATTCTTACTGATGATAATCCGCGATTTGAAGATCCCGAACAGATCATTGCGGGCATTCAGCGCGGCATCAAGAACCGCAGCAAGGTAAACGTTGAACGTGATCGGGCCAAGGCCATTCAGCGCAGCATTGAGCTTGCCACTGCAAACGACGTTGTGCTGATCGCTGGCAAAGGTCACGAGGACTATCAGATCGTTGGTGATGTCACCACACACTTCAGTGATCGCGAGGTGGTGCAGGCGTGTTTTCGAGGTACCGCATGAGTGCCCTGCAATTCACCACTTCCTGCATGGCAACGGTTGTAGATGGTCGTTTGATCGGTGCAGATGTGGAGTTCGCATCGGTATCGACTGATTCACGCACCATTACGAAGGACGCATTGTTTGTTGCCCTGCAAGGTCCGAACTTCGATGGTCATGAGTATTTGCAAGTGGCGAAAGAACGCGGCGCAGTGGCGGCGCTGGTGTCACGCGAAGTTAATGTGTCGTTGCCGCAAGTATTGGTGCCCGATGTGCTGGGGGCGCTGTCTGAATATGCACGCGTGTGGCGTTCGCAGTTTGGTTTTCCGGTGATCGGTGTGACTGGCTCTAACGGCAAGACCACCGTCAAGGAAATGATCGGCAGCATCATGAAGCAGCTTGGTAACGTGCTGGTGACGCGCGGCAACCTGAATAACCACATTGGCGTGCCACTGACATTGCTGGAGCTGAATGCAGCACATCAATCTGCGGTGATTGAAATGGGCGCGAATCATCAACGTGAAATTGCAGCGCTTGCAAAGTTGTCTGCACCCAATATTGGAATCGTCACCAATGCAGGCGCTGCACATCTCGAAGGTTTTGGCGGTATGGAAGGTGTGGCCGCTGGGAAGGGCGAGTTATATCTGGCATTGCCCGAACATGGCGTCGCCATCATCAATGCAGATGATCAGTACGTGGATTACTGGCGTACCCACTGTAACGCCGGAAACGTGCTCACCTTTGGTATGGATTCCAAAGCCGACTTCAGTGCCAAGAATATCGCAGTTCACGGTGATCATAGTCAGTTCGAACTGCACAGCCCGCATGGTTCCATTGCCATTCGTTTAAACCTTGCTGGTACACACAATGTCCGCAATGCGGTGGGTGCGGCTGCAGCTGCGTATGCGGCTGGCGCAACGCTGGAACAGATTCAGGAAGGCTTGAGCGTCATGCGTCCCGTTGGTGGACGCTTGCAGATCAAGCAGGCAATCAATGGTGCAGCGTTGATCGACGATTCGTACAACGCAAACCCAAGTTCCATGCGCGCAGGCATTGATGCGTTGCGATCACTGTCCGGCAAGCACTGGCTGGTGATGGGCGAAATGATGGAGCTGGGCGCGGATACACAACGTCTGCATGCAGACATAGGCAACTACGCAAAAAGCCACGGGATCGAAAAGCTGTTTGCCGTCGGCGCATTAACTCAGCATGCCGTGAATGCGTTCGGCAATGGCGCACTATGGTTTGCGTCCGTTGATGCGTTGATCAGCGCAGTGCTGCCTGATCTGTCACAGGGAACCACGGTATTAATCAAGGGCTCGCGCAGTAATCGTCTGGAGAGAGTGGCGGCAGCGCTGCTTGCCAGTGGCGAGACTCATGCAACAGTGAGTCATTGACGTAAATAAAGAGAAGAACATATGTTGCTATACCTGACACAGTACCTGACCAAATTCTACTCCGGCTTCAATGTCTTTAATTACCTGACGCTGCGCGCGATTCTTGGTGCAATCACGGCGCTGCTCATTTCATTCATCGTCGGGCCGAAGATGATTCGTTCTTTTACCGAAAAACAAATCGGTCAACAGATTCGTACTGATGGTCCGCAGTCGCATCTCAGCAAGAAGGGCACGCCCACAATGGGTGGTGCGTTGATACTGATAGCGGTCACTGCGGGCACCTTGTTGTGGGCAGATCTGAATAATCGCTACGTATGGATTGTCATTGCAACCATGCTGGCTTTCGGACTGATCGGCTTTTGGGATGATTACCTGAAGCTGGTCGTCGGTAACAGCCGTGGATTGATCGCGCGATATAAATATTTCTGGCAAACGGTTGCTGGATTCGGATGTGCTATCGCGTTATTTGTGACGCATAAAACCTCAGCCGAAATAGAGTTGTTCGTGCCTGTGTTCAAGCACGTTGTGGTGCCATTGAGCTATGGCTTTATCGCACTCGCATACTTCATCGTAGTGGGTTTCAGCAATGCGGTGAACCTTACCGATGGTCTTGATGGTCTTGCGATCATGCCATCGGCCATGGTCGGTGGTGCACTCGGTGTGTTCGCATGGGTTAGTGGCAATGTGGTGTTCGCCAACTACCTTGGCATTCCACACATACCGGGCAGTGGTGAATTGTTGGTGTTTTGTTCATCCATTGTTGGCGCGGGGCTTGGCTTCCTGTGGTTCAACACTTATCCCGCTCAAGTGTTCATGGGTGATCTCGGCGCGCTGGCATTGGGTGCTGCATTGGGTGTTGTTGCCGTTATCGTGCGACAAGAAATTGTGCTGTTAATTATGGGCGGCGTGTTCGTAATGGAAACCGCTTCAGTGATGCTGCAAGTGGGTTCATTCAAGTTGCGTGGCAAGCGTATCTTCAAGATGGCGCCCATACATCATCACTTCGAATTGAAGGGCTGGGCAGAGCCGAAAGTGATTGTCCGTTTCTGGATTATCACCTTTATTCTCGTATTAATTGGGCTTGCAACCCTGAAGGTGCGTTGATGACACAGGCACATCGACAAACCACGAAGAAGCTCATCATCGGTTTAGGCCGTACCGGCATGTCGGTTGCGCGTCACTTGCGTTCGCAAAGCATTCCTTTTGCGGTAACCGATAGTCGTGCTGCGCCACCAGAGCTGGATACGTTGAAAGCCATGGTGCCCGATGTAGTAGTTCGCACTGGCGGTTTTGATCATGCGTTACTTGATGATGTCAATGAAGTGATTGCATCGCCCGGCGTATCGCTGCGCGAACCCATACTGGTGGAAGCAGCAAAGCGGGGCTTGCCGATCGTTGGTGATATCGAACTGTTTGCACGTGCCACCAGGACGCCGGTGGTTGGTATTACGGGAACCAATGGCAAGAGCACAGTGACGACGCTGGTTGCATTGATGGCACAGGCCTGTGGCTTGCGTGCTTTTGCGGGCGGCAATCTCGGCCGACCAGCACTGGATTTATTGCAGGAATCACCTGCTGATTTGTTTGTGTTGGAGTTGTCCAGCTTTCAACTGGAAACGATCCATTCACTAAAGACGAAAGCTTCCACCGTACTCAATGTCACTTCCGATCATATGGATCGTTACGACTCGATGCTTGACTATGCTCAGGCCAAGGCGAAAATTTTTGATCGCTGTGATTGCGCCGTGGTGAATCACGATGATCCATTGGTCATGGCGATGCCACGCAATGGTCAACGCAGCTTGAGTTTCAGCGTGCAACACAATGACGCTGATTACAGCACCATGCAAACCGCGAATGAGATCGTGCTGGTGTCGCACGGCCGACCGCTGGTGAACATGACACAACTCAAATTGACCGGCAGGCATAACGCTGCCAATGCACTGGCGGCGCTTGCTCTATGCGATGCACTGCAAATGGATATGAAAGCCTGCCTTCAAGCACTGAAAGAATTTCCCGGACTGCCACATCGTGCACAGTGGGTGGCTGATATTAAAGGTGTCCGTTACATCGAAGATTCCAAAGGCACCAATGTCGGCGCGACGCTCGCCGCTGTGCAGGGGATGTCAGGTCCATTAATTGTTATTGCCGGTGGTCAGGGCAAGGGTCAGGACTTCGCGCCATTGGCACCTGCGTTCCGCAACAAGGTTCGTTGCGCAGTGTTGCTCGGTCAGGATGCGTCTCAACTCGACAGTGTGCTCAAGAATGTCTGTGAAACAAAATTTGTCGAGAGCATGGAAGAAGCAGTGAGTACCGCTGCAAGCATTGCGAAACAGGGCGATACCGTTTTGCTCTCACCAGCCTGCGCTAGCCTCGATATGTTCCGTGACTATGCACATCGTGGCGATGTATTCGTCAGCGCCGTGAAGGGGTTATCCGCATGAGCGCCGTAATGTCCAGCAACTCCCCTTCGATGTCCGCATATGGGCGCAGCAACTTGCGCGGACGTGCCTTGCAGGTGGATATGTTGTTGATCATGGCAGTCGCAGCGATTCTACTGGTGAGTGCCGTGATGGTAACCTCTGCGTCCATCTCTATTGCCAGCAAGGAAACCGGCGATGCGTTTTATTACCTGAAGCGTCAATTGGTATTTATTTCGCTGGGTGCCATCGCTTGCATGATCACTACACGGATTCCCAGTCGCTTGTGGCAGAAATTGCATGTGCCATTGTTACTGGCGGCTGTAGTGATGTTGATCATAGTTTTGATTCCCGGAATCGGTGCAACGGTGAATGGCAGCCGGCGCTGGGTACGCATGGGCTTTATGAACTTCCAGGTATCAGAACTGGCGCGTGTCTTCGTCCTCGCGTACATCGCTGGCTACATCGTGCATCGACAAAAGGAATTGAAAGAGACATTCAAAGCTACGGCCATCCCACTCGCAGTGCTTGGCGTCGTTGCGCTATTGCTGTTGCTCGAACCTGACTTTGGTGCGACAGCAGTGTTGATGGCGACGGCTGTGGGTTTGCTGTTCCTCGGTGGCATGCGGTTGCGTTACTTCTTTATTCTGGTTGCAGGCGCAGGCGCATTGATGGGACTGGTTGCCATTGCCGCCCCTTATCGCATGAAGCGTCTTGTCGGTTGCATTGATCCCTGGGCCGATCCATTTGGCAGTTGCTATCAGCTGGTGCAATCCGAAATCGCGATTGGCCGAGGCGAATGGTTTGGTGTTGGCCTGGGCAGCAGCGTGCAGAAATTGTTCTATCTGCCTGAAGCACATACTGACTTTGTATTCGCAGTCATTGCCGAAGAGTTTGGTTTTATCGGTGTGCTCTGTCTGCTGTGTCTGTATGGCGTCGTTGTCTGGCGCGTATTACGTATCGCACGCATGGCGGCCGAAGCCAGCATGGTATTCCAGGCATTT
>DATAHE010000457.1:0-2325 GCA_036263355.1 Steroidobacteraceae bacterium
TAAAACCTCGACACGACCTTTCAATCTTGATCTATTGCCCGCATTAGGACGGCTTTGCGAATCGCCTCTCTGTTCGGTAGCCGACGCAAGCACATCTTTAAATTGCACACAAGGCAAGTAATGACCAAGACCTGCGCTGAAGACGCCAGAATCAGAGCCGGTTCATATCGGCTGAGACCCAAATAAAGCCAACGGCAGCGAGTGCGATATAGCCTGCGAGCGCAAGCAATCCCAGATACAGCGGAAGGTTTTTTCGGTGTCGATTGAGTACTTGCATAAGTGATAGCCACTATCCGTTTTCAGTATTGTTCTTGAAGCCAGGCACAGTGCATGAAAAGTTTTGACACATCTGTGCGACAGCGAACCGAGCATAAAGTGAGCTCGATGCAGATTGGTTTCAATTGCTGACGGCGTGTCGAGCGCTCAGTAAGCACCCATATCCGCGATGAGGAAAATCAAAATGAACTGGAATGTGGCCGAGAAAGACTGGCAAGAACTGAGACAGACAGCAAGAGAGCGCTGGAACAAGCTTACAGATGATCACTCGGACGTGATTACAGACAAACGGGAACATCTGATTGCGGAGCTTCAAGAAGCTTATGGCGTGGACCGGACGGACGCCGAAAGTGAAATCATCGCTTTTGAGATGCAGTACGGACGATTTCGCCCGTCACAGTCGATGCGTTCATCCAACAGGTATCGGAAATGATTAGTCCTATTCAAATAAAAGCTAAACAATGGCAGGAATGATTGACAGCGGTGTCCACGATCAGACTGCATCCTCGATGGCATACATCGTTCGCCAACTTATGTACGATACCGAACATACACGCTGGGAATACGCCAGTATTGTTGCTAGCTGCCAAGGTTGAAGTAGTTGCTGTGACTGATCACCAAGAAGGATCAGTCGAGTAAATGGTTGATTTGCTAAGTTATATTCGGGCTTGTCTCGTATTGGTCTTGTCAGACGAACATCTTCATCACCTTGGCTGTATCCGATTTTGATTAATTCCACATGCGGACTGGCCACAATTAATGAGCATCACGCCGACGCCACAGCAAAATCATCTACTAGCGATCTTGAGTCCTGAAGTTCAACATCGCTTGTTTCCTTATCTGGAATTGATATCCATGCCACTAGGCAAGGTTATTTATGAGTCTGGTGATACATTGCGGCATGTGTATTTTCCGATTGACTCCATTGTTTCGTTGCTCTACGTGATGGAAGACGGCGCATCAGCTGAAATCTCTGTGGTGGGCAATGAAGGCCTGATTGGCATTGCCCTGTTCATGGGTGGCGAAAGCACGCCAAGCCGCGCCGTTGTGCAAAGTGGTGGCCACGCCTATCGGTTACTGGGTCAACGCCTGAAGGACGAGTTTAATCGTCATGGAGAACTGCTGCTGGTGATGCTGCGCTATACACAATCGTTAATTACGCAAATGGCGCAGACCGCCGTATGCAACCGTCATCATTCGGTTGATCAACAGTTGTGTCGATGGTTATTGCTGTCACTGGATCGCCTGCCAAGCAACCGGCTTACCATGACACAGGAATTGATCGCCAACATGCTGGGTGTAAGACGTGAAGGCGTCACTGACGCTGCAGGCAAGTTGCAGAAAATGGGTGTGATTGAATATAGCCGTGGTCACATCACGGTTCTGGATCGTGCCAAGCTGGAGACCTTGAGCTGCGAATGTTATGCCGTCGTTAAGAAGGAAACCGACCGGTTACTTCGAAGCGAGCCGCTTCATATAGGACATCATTGAGATTCGCAATGGCGTACAGATTAGGAGTCAGGTTCGATGCTTTACTGAATCGACAGCCTGTTGCTGCTGACCGCCCTAACAGGCTCGCTCCTGACTCATGATGTCGTCGTCACCTTTCGCGGCACGCAGTGGGATCTCCTTGTCTTTCTTGGTAACCAGCGGCTTGGATGTTCCAATGACCGAGCTGTTTTTGGTGGCGAGCGACTTGATGCTTTCCAAGACGTGATCCTGTTTGGGGCCAGTATGTAGCTGGCTTGAGAGTATTGCTTCACGCACGACAGATCCCCGGCGTGTATGTTTTCCAGATGAAGTGACATCTTTAGTTGGATTATTTCTTGGCGCGTTCTTCATATTGCTCTCACTGTGCGGTGACGAAAGGCTAAAGGACATCAAGCCACGACTTTCATACCCTTTGCTATGACGCCACTCTCCCCCGAGTCTTTCCCACCGTCCGTGCGTTGACGAACCTAAGGTGTAATCAATACCGTTACGTGCAATAAGTGCATGCCAGCAGCGAACTGCTAACGACGTACTTGATCTGGTAAGCGCGTTGGCGCA
>DATAHE010000458.1:0-8614 GCA_036263355.1 Steroidobacteraceae bacterium
TTGCCGAATAGAATAGGCTCAACCGTGAGCCATCCGACCACTAATGACGGAATGGCGAGCAGTATCAATGGCAACGTCACTACCCATGGGCTTTCGTGTGGCGGCCCACTGTGATGATGATCGTGTCCCGCATCATGGCTTTCATGGTGATGATCATCCTTGTGGTCATGTGCATGAGCGGCCACAGCGATGGCATCAGTCTTGGTTCGTGCATCCGGGATAGTCGTGGCTTCAGCTGGATCTTCATGGTGATCATCGTGTGCGTGGGTATCGAAACGTTCCTTACCATGGAACGTCATGAACACCAATCGGAGACTGTAAAACGCGGTAATAAATACGCCCGCGACAACGCATATATATGCATAGGTTGCACCTGGTAGATGCGATTCATGTACGGCATCAATCAACGCGTCCTTGGAGAAAAACCCGGACGTACCAGGCACCGCAATGAGCGCCAAGGTACCGATCAAAGACGTCCAGTAGGTAATGGGCATGTACTTCTTCAAGCCGCCCATCTTGCGCATGTCCTGCTCATGATGCATGCCAATGATCACCGAACCCGCAGCAAGGAACAGCAACGCCTTGAAGAACGCATGTGTCATCAGATGGAATATCGCACCGGCGTAAGCAGATACACCCAGCGCTACAGTCATGTAACCGAGCTGAGACAAGGTTGAGTACGCAACGACTCGTTTGATGTCGTTGTTCACCATGCCCAGCAACCCCATGAAGAATGCAGTTGATGCGCCAATGATCAGAATGGTGTTGAGTGCAGTCTCTGACATCTCAAACAGTGGCGACATACGCGCTACCATGAAAATACCGGCGGTCACCATCGTTGCAGCATGGATCAATGCAGAGATGGGCGTTGGACCTTCCATTGAATCCGGCAACCACACATGCAATGGCATTTGTGCGGATTTACCCATCGCACCGACGAACAGACACAAGCACGCAACGGTAATGGCGCTCCATTGCACACCAGGAATAATTTCCATCATCTTGCTACCGAACGCTTCGTGCGCATGCGCAAATACGGTGTGATAGTCCAGCGAACCCGTGTAGTGAAGCACCGCTGCGATGCCGAGGACGAAACCGAAATCACCGACGCGATTAACCAGAAAAGCTTTCATGTTCGCGAAGATAGCGGTCGGTCTGGTGTACCAGAAACCGATCAATAAATAGGAGACTACGCCCACCGCTTCCCAGCCGAAGAAGAGCTGCATGAAGTTATTGGACATTACCAGCATCAACATGGAGAAGGTGAACAGCGAAATGTAGGCAAAGAATCGTTGATAGCCAGGATCGTCCTTCATGTATCCGATGGTGTACACGTGCACACACAACGAAACGAAGGTGACGACCACCATCATCAATGCCGTCAGGCGATCAATCATGAAGCCGACGTTCATCTGCACACCATCGCTGACCAGCCAGGTGTACACATTGCCGTAGAAGTTCTCAGCTTCGCCGCTGAGCAATTGCTTCAATACATAGATGGACAATCCGCAGGCAATAGCAACACCAAGAATCGTCACCGAGTGCGAGGCAACGCGTCCGATCTTGCGACCGAATAATCCCGCGATGATTGCACCGAACAAAGGTGCCAGCACAATTGTTATTAGCTTCTGTTCCACGCTTAACCCTTCATCGTATCCAGCTGTTCAACATTAATGCTCTTGCGTTGACGGAACAGCACCACAAGAATGGCCAGACCAATGGCAGATTCAGCAGCTGCCACGGTAAGAATGAAAAATACAAACACCTGTCCATGCAGGTCGCCAAGCTGGCGCGAGAAGGCGATGAAGTTGAAATTGACGGCAAGCAGCAGCAGCTCAATGCACATCAACAACAGAATCACGTTTTTACGATTCAGGAAAATACCGGCAATGGAAATGCTGAACAGAATGCCGGACAGCAGCAGCTCGTGTTGTAGTGGAATCATGCTTTCGGCTCCGCCGCAGGCGGCTCTCTCTCCGCTGCCATCTTTACGATGCGCACTCGGTCTTTGGCATTCACGCTGACCTGCGCACTGACATCCTGCATCTTATGGCCAGCACGCTTGTGCATGGTCAGGCTGATGGCGGCGACAATCGCGACCAGCAACAATACAGAAGCAAGTTCAAGCGGATACAAATATTGCGTATACAACAATTCGCCCAGTGCCTGAGTATTGCTGTATCCGGCCGCGGCGGCAGGCGCGGCAGTCCCGCTGCTGGCACCAAGTGCGTTGGCGAGGCCATCGTTTCCAGAAGACTTGAGCCACACCACACTGCCGATCTCAGCAACCACAATCAGGGCAACAACGATCCCCAGCGGCGCGTACTTGGCAAAGCCTGCCCGCATCTGCGCGATGTTGATATCGAGCATCATTACGACGAACAGGAACAGCACCATCACCGCACCGACATAAACCAGCACCAGCACAATGGCGAGGAACTCAGCTTCCATCAACAACCAGATCACCGCGCTATTGAAGAATGCAAAGACGAGAAACAACGCAGCGTGCACCGGGTTGCGCGCCGTGATCACACCAATGCTGGACACCACCAGCACGGCGGAGAACACATAAAAAAGTATTTCGGTAAAACTCATTGATAGCTCTTCTACTTATACCGTGCGTCGGCTGCTTTGTCGGCAGCAATCATGGCTTCAAACTTGTCGCCCACTGCCAGCAACTTGTCCTTGGTCATGATGTTTTCACCGCGATGTTCCATGTGATATTCATGGATACGGGTTTCAACAATAGCATCGACTGGACAGGCCTCTTCGCAAAAGCCGCAGAAAATACATTTGAACAAATCGATGTCATAGCGCGTGGTGCGACGTGTACCGTCCTCACTCACACCAGACTCAATCGTAATTGCTAATGCTGGGCATACGGCCTCACATAGCTTGCAAGCGATACAACGTTCCTGACCATTGGCATAACGACGTTGTGCATGCAGACCACGAAAGCGTGGTGATTGCGGCGTCTTTTCTTCTGGATACTGAACCGTGATATTGGGACGTGCAAAGAACTGACGTGCGGTGACCCACAGGCCAGCCAGCAATTCAGTCAGGAAAAATGTCTTGAATAAATTCTTCATCGCATTAACCCATATGAGCCCACGGCCCGACTTTCAGCACGACCATCACAGCTTCAACAACCAGCCATATCAAGGTAATGGGTATGAATACCTTCCAGCCCAAGCGCATGATCTGGTCATAGCGATAACGCGGGAACGTTGCTCGGAACCATAGATAGCAGAACAGGAAGAAACATATCTTGGCCCAGAACCACAACAGACTGCCGTGGATCAACCAGTCAGGACCCGATGTCACCCAGCCTTCCAGTGGTGACATCCAGCCACCAAAGAAGAACACGGCGGTGAGCGCCGAGATCAGAATCATGTTGATGTATTCGGCAACGAAGAACAATGCGAAAGCCATACCTGAATAGTCGACGTGGAAACCGGCAACAATTTCAGATTCACCTTCAACGACGTCAAATGGTGCGCGATTGGTTTCGGCAATACCGGAAATGAAGTACACCATGAACAGTGGCGGCATGTACCAGAAGAAGGAACCGAAAGCACCCTTCTGTGCTTCGATAATTCCGCCCATGTTTAATGTGCCTGATGCCATCACTACACCGATGATGGCAAAGCCCATCGCCAGCTCGTATGCAACCACCTGTGCAGCAGCACGCATGGCACCAAGGAACGCATACTTCGAGTTGGAAGCCCAACCCGCAAGGATGATTCCATACACACCAGTTGATGCCAGTGCCAGGTAGTACAACAAACCCGCATTGATATCCGCCATCGTGAAGCCCGGCCACATTGGCATGATGGCCCACATGGCCAGTGCTGGAACCGCAGTTAACACCGGCGCGAGCAGAAACAGAACTTTGTTGGAGCTGGAAGGAATGATGATTTCCTTCAACATCAGCTTGATCACGTCAGCGAAAGGCTGCGCGTAGCCGCGTAGCACTGGCAAACCAAATGCCTTGATGCGATTGGGACCAATGCGCGCCTGCATGCTGCCAATCACGCGACGTTCAGCCAGCGTCAGGAAAGCCATGAAAATGATCACGCTTAAAAACATTGCCACTGCAATCACGGCAATCCACACCACGTTCTCAATCGACCCCGCGGGAGCCGATGGTAGTGAGGTGACAAAATCAAGCACGTTCTGCATTACCTGATTCATGCATGACTCCATGAAGCCGATTGCGCTTCCTGTGTCAGCTGCAATGCCTTGGCACGACGCACCACTGCATCCACACCATACATTGGCGTGTCTTGAACCATGCTATGGGTGGTAGCCTGAATCGGTGTGGCATTGTTGTAACTATTGTTCGCAACAATTGCAGCAGCAGACTTCTGCACTTCATCGCGAACCTGTTCTGAATTGTCGTAATCGAAGTTGGACAAGTTCAACAGATTGCCCAGCACACGCAACACCTTCCATGCAGGACGTGATTCCCCCACTGGCGTTGCAACACCAGCAACGCTCTGCCAGCGTCCTTCGACATTGACATAGGTACCCGATGTTTCAGCGAAGGTGCCAATCGGAAGAATAATGCTGGCGTAATCTTTGGCCGATGCATACGGTGACAGTGCCACAACACAATCAGCACCGCGACACGCAGCCAATGCATTCACATCCGCAAAGTCCTGTGATTCAAGACCACCAACAACCAGATAACCTTTCAAGCGTGCCGCCATCATGTCTTTGGCATTGAGGCCCGGCGCATACAATAATTGTCCATCGACACTGCGATGTGGAACTGCGCCAGCAAGATGTGCAGCGACCGAGTTGCCACCATCTGCCATATAACCCAGTTTTGCTCCGGTGACATGTGCCAATGCGGCAGCCAGCGCACGCACTTCGGTGTAAGCAATGTCACGCTGTGCAATCGCACCAAGAAGAATGGCGCGCTGCTTGTTGCCTTCAGGTGTGTTGAGCAACTGACTAGCGGCTGCACGATGTATGTCATTCACTTGCACATTGGCAATCAAGTTACTCACGGTCGCAGGAATAGTTGCATTCGTCGCCTGAGTCGCAGCAACCAGAACTGCAGCCAAGTGTTGCCACATATTCAAACCATTGCTCGACAGATAGGAAGCAACCGGGAATAAATAATCGTATTTCACCGGATTGATGAAGGACACTTGCGCGCCACGGTTAGCGGCCTTGCGAATGCGATGCGCCAGAATTGGAAATTCTTTACGCAGATTGCTGCCGACTATCAATGCGCTGTTCAGCTGTTCAAGATCAGCGATGCTCGAACCCAGCCATGGAAACACGGGATCATTGTTCTGGTCACGGAAGTCGCTGCGACGCAGCCGATGATCAATATTGTTGCTGCCCAGCTCACGCGTGATGCGTTGCGCCAGATAAGCTTCTTCCAGTGTGGAAGTCGGCGCAACAACGGTGCCGAGCTGCTTGGGATCTTTCTTGATGATATCGCTGAGCTTTTCAGCGGCGCGATTCAATGCAGTTTGCCAATCCACTTCGCGCCAGCTGTTGCCTTCGCGGATTAATGGCTTTTGCAAACGATCTTCGCTGTAAATACCTTCGTAGCTGAAACGATCACGATCTGAAATCCACGTTTCATTGATGTCTTCATTCGGGCGCGGAACAACACGCATCACGCGGCCACGCAGAACATGCGCATACAGATTGGAACCTACGCTGTCGTGTGGCGAGATCATCGGCTGCTGCACCATTTCCCAGGCGCGCGCACTGTAACGATATGGCTTGCTGTTCAACGCACCGACCGGACATAGATCGATGATGTTGCCAGACAACTCATGTTCCACACTCTTTTCTATATAGGTACTGATCTCAACGCGGTCACCGCGACCAACTGTACCCAGTTCCTGAAAGCCTTGAATCTCAGACGTGAATCGAACGCAACGTGTGCAATGAATGCAGCGTGTCATATCGGTGGAAACCAACGGACCCAGGCTCTTGTCTTTCACCACACGCTTGCGCTCTGCGTAGCGTGCGGCATCGCGACCGAAGCCCATTGCAATGTCCTGCAATTCGCATTCGCCACCTTGATCGCAGATGGGGCAATCAAGTGGATGATTGATCAGCAAGAACTCCATCACTGCTTTCTGTGCAGCAATAGCTTTGGGTGACTTGGTAAAAACCTTCATGCCTTCTGCAACTGGTGTCGCACAAGCAGGCACCGGCTTTGGCATCTTTTCTACTTCAACGAGACACATGCGGCAGTTGGCCGCAATCGGCAATTTTTCGTGATAACAAAAACGCGGCACGTAATGACCCGTGGTATCAGTTGCCTGAATCAGCATCTGACCCTTACGCGCCTTTACGGGCTCGCCGTTCACTTCAATATTAACGATGTCATCACTCATCTTGTTTCAGCTTGCTTCAATCTTGGCTGTCGTGTTCATTGATCAATCAGGCCGCACGGGACTTTTCTTTCTCAACCATGCTATGGCCGTTATCGATGTAGTACTCAAATTCATGGCGATAGTGCTTCAGGAAACTCTGCACGGGCCATGCCGATGCATCACCGAAAGCGCAAATGGTATGACCTTCGATCTTGCCAACCACTTCAAGTAACAAATCGAGATCCTTGCGTGTGCCGTCGCCAGCAACGATGCGCTTGAGCATGCGATTCACCCAGCCCGTGCCTTCACGGCATGGTGTGCATTGACCGCATGATTCTGCGTAGAAGAAACGCGAGATACGCTCCAGTGTCTTCACCATGCAAGTGTGATCATCCATCACGATCATGGAGCCCGTGCCGAGTGACGAACCTACTTTACGCAATCCATCGTAGTCCATCGTCACATCTTGCAACATCGCGGCAGGCACCACCGGGGTTGAGATACCGCCAGGAATAATCGCCTTCAATTTGCGACCTTTCCAGATACCGCCAGCCACTTGTTCCAATAGCTCCATAAAGGTAATACCCAATGGCAGTTCAATATTCTGCGGCTTGTTCACATGACCAGAAATAGAGAACACCATGGTGCCACCCGCTGTCGGTACACCGAGATCAGCAAACCACTTCGCACCATTGCGCAGAATCGTGGGCACGGATGCATAGCTTTGCGTGTTGTTGATCGTGGTGGGCTTGCCATACAAACCAAAGTTCGCAGGGAATGGGGGTTTGAAACGTGGGCGACCCTGCTTGCCTTCCAGTGATTCAAGCAATGCAGTTTCTTCACCACAGATATAAGCGCCCGCACCGATATAGGTGTGCAGATCAAAATCAATGCCCGAACCTTTGATGTTCTTGCCGAGCAAGCCTGCGTCGTAAGCTTCTTTCAATGCAGCTTCAAAACGCGGAATAGGTTCACCCAAAAATTCACCGCGAATGTAGTTGTATCCCACCGTCGCGCCCATGGCATAACCACCAATGGCCATGCCTTCAATTAAGGCATGTGGGTTAAAGCGCAGAATGTCGCGGTCATGACAGGTCCCTGGTTCACTTTCGTCAGAGTTGCAGACCACATATTTTTGGCCGGGCGAATTGCGGGGCATGAAGCTCCACTTGGTTCCGGTTGGGAAACCTGCACCACCACGACCACGCAGACCTGATGCCTTTACTTCTTCAATGACTTGTTCCTTGGTCATTTCACCGCGCAGGATTTTCTCCCACGCGCTGTAGCCACCAATCTTTTGATAGGTCGCAAGCTCCCATGACCGTTCGAATTGCAACGGTTCAAAGCACACCAGATTTTTCTGCTCAAGCTTGCTCATCAGTTTGCCTGCATTTACAACCAACTCATCAGATCAACGCTGCTGCGTTCACCTTATCGAGTGCTTTTTTGAAACACGAGTACTTCCCTGTAGGCTCGACGGCCGGGCCCTCCGGCTGACGGTTTCGAAACTGCACTCGATAAGACTAACTTTGCATCCTTATCGCAACCATCAATATCGGCGACAACTATTGGGATGTTTCGTCACTCATTCTATTTTGCAAACCGTCACTCGCATGGAGCGAGTGCGAGCTTACAAGGTTGTACTTGCAGCGTGTTTCAAAAATAGAATGAGTGACGAAGCGTCCTTAGATCCGCCTTACTTGAATCCATTGAGAATATCTTTCGCCTTTTCTGGCGTCAGATTTTCATAGAACACATGATCCACCATCATCATCGGTGCGCCGGTACACGCAGCGAGGCACTCTTCTTCCTGCTTGAGGAAGAAACGGCCATCGGGCGTACTCTCGCCTACTTTGACACCAAGGTGGCGCTCAACATGCTTCAACAACTCTTCACCACCACGCAGCATGCAACAAATATTCGTGCACACTGAAACGTGATAACGACCAGCAGGCTTCGTTTCAAACATGGAGTAAAACGAAGCGACTTCGTAAACTTGAATGGGCGGTAACTGCAGGTACGCAGCAATCGCATCCATTTGTTCGCGTATGAGATATCCGTGGTTCTCATGCTGAGCCGCACGCAAGGCAGCGAGCACAGCGGAACGCTTGCGATCTGGTGGAAACTTTGTCAACCAGTGATCAATCTCTTCTTTCAAATGCGGCGACAATCCCAGAGCGGGCATGGGTTGTGTTGCATCAGTATCGTGGTTGCTCACCGATCCACCTCACCAAATACAATGTCCTGGGTGCCGATAACCGCCA
>DATAHE010000459.1:0-3322 GCA_036263355.1 Steroidobacteraceae bacterium
GTGATCGATGTAGTCGGATTCCAATTCAATTGGCTGCATGCGTGGAAAAAATTCTTCATCGTAGGATGCATCTGACAGCCAAAGTTGTACTGATGGAAGTAGAAGAAAAAAGATCATCATCAAGGCGATGAGCATGTGACAAGTACATATCAAGACATATTGGCTAAATGAATTGGCCAGCCTGTGAATTCCCCAATTTTTTAAGATGTGTTGGTCACTTGCATTCAAATATAAGTACATATTCTTCGCTGAGAAAATCGTGACTATTTCATGGAGTCTCTTCGATATTCGGTTGTGATGAAGTCACTTCATTTGTCAAAGCACCACTAAGTTCGTCACCGCACCGACCAATGACACACATCAGTGCACAGTGAGTGCCTATCGAATCGCCTCTGAAACATTGGCACATCGATTACGTTGAGGAGAATCCATGATGATTAATAGTCTTCTTCATAACCGACGCTTGCATTTAGCAGCAACGCTGGTAAGCATGGGTGGAGCATTGCTGCTTTCCGCCTGCGTATCCACGCCTGAACCCGCGCTGGCAATGAGTGCCGCTCAGCAAGCCATTAGCGCTGCCGAACGAGGGCGAAATGCTGGTACCCCTTCACCCGAACTGACCGAAGCACATGAAAAGCTGACAGCGGCGGAAACGGCCATTCGTGCCGACAAGATGGACAAGGCAGAACATCTGGCACTGGAGTCACGTGTCGATGCGGAACTGGCCTCTGCAAAGTTTGCAGCTGCCAAGGAACAATCCGCTAACGATGAAATACGTCGTAGCACCAACATGCTGACGCAGGAAATGCAACGCAATTCAGGAGTAAAGCAATGAACATCTTAAATACACACAAGACACTCATCGCCATCGGAGTGACGTGCGCGCTAGCAGCCTGCACCGCTGCGCCGGTAAAGCCGGACGGTTCGGCAGATCTGCGCAATCGATTGACGCAGTTGCAATCTGATCCACGTCTGGGCGACAAGGCACCACTGGCCATGAAAGAGGCCAATGACGCAGTAACCAATGCGGAAAAGCCAGAGCTGGATAAAACTGTATCCAAGCATCTGGTGTTCATTGCCGACCGCAAAATAGAAATCGCTCGTGCGCAGGCAGAAGGCAACTACGCCATTGCAGACCGCAGCAAACTTAGTCAGCAACGCGATGAGATGCGGCTGCAATCACGAACCGTAGAAGCTGATTCAGCCAATGCACGTGCGGCGGTAGCAAAGACGGATGCAAACAACCAGTTGCGCGCTGCTGATGCCGCACGCACTCAGGCAGAGTTGGCACGCGCAGATGCATCCGGTCAGCGGCAGCTCGCAGATACAGCCCGCAGTGATGCTGATGCGGCACGCGATGATGCTAATGCTGCACGCGAGGACAAGCTAATCGCACAGCGCAACGCAGCAGAGTTGCAATCGCAAATTGACGAATTGCAGGCAAAGGTAACGGACCGTGGTCTCGTGCTGACATTAGGTGACGTGTTGTTCTCAAGTGGTACTTCACGACTTAATCGTGGTGGTAACGGCCACCTTGCCAAACTGGTAGCGTTTCTAAATAAGTATCAGGACCGCAATGCACTGGTCGAAGGGTATACCGATAGTGTTGGTGGCGAAGAATCCAATCAGGAACTTTCGCAACGTCGCGCTGATGCGGTCAAATCGTATCTGACGAACAATGGCGTTTCTGCTAGTCGTATCGCTGCCTCTGGCAAGGGCGAAGACTCACCCGTTGGTGATAACGCAACGGCCACTGGCCGCCAGCAGAATCGCCGTGTGGAAGTCATCATTACCAATAACGTAGTTGCCATGCGCTAATAGCCAATTCGATTGAACGTGTCAGCGTAACCAGCTGGCACGTTCTTCAGACTCCGCAAGTATCGCTACCGTCCAGCATCACAAGATGGATGAAGGGCTTCTCACACGCAGAACATGTCTCGGCCAAGGTAAAACACCATGAATCAATTATCAGAGACCCGAGTGAATGGTCAGTGGAAGCAACAGATGGGCATGGCCAAGATTGTCTGGGCCAAGCTAACCGATGACGAGTTGCTAAACATAGAAGGGCACGCAGAAAAGCTGGTTGGGCTGGTGCAGGAACGCTACGCAATGACACGCGATGCAGCTCAAGCCCAGGTCAACGAATTCTTTGACAGACACAAGGGCTGATAGCGGCCTGTTGTTTGTGTAACAACTGAATATATTCTGGCTGGCGAAATCGGGCGCGCAAACGTTTTAAGCTGTCGTGATTGAATGTGCCGTACAACTCAGTGTGATGATCATTGAGGCGTGCGGCATTTTTTTACTCGCTGCTTGTATGTGTGTGGCATGTATGAGTTACACGGATGTACAAGTACGCTACCCGTGAACGTGTCAGTTATGCGTTCTCAACTTCTTCACTGGTAGATGCGCACTCGCGTGATTTCTCTGCCGTAGGTAATGCAGCAACTGGTCTGTCTCTTTCCTTCGCCATGTTCGTTAGCGTACGTATTTCGATTGATATGGTTTCGCGACATGTCACTGATTGAAAATAAGCGGCACTGTGTGCGCCATCGAACAGCCTGCCATGGATTAAAGGCCCATACTAACGGCTATAAATCGCTGTACTACTTATCGGAGATATTCATGTTTGAAACCATTGCAATTCTGTTACTCGTTCTGTGGGCTTTGGGGCTTGTAACCTCGTATACCCTGGGCGGCTTTATTCATGTGCTGTTATTACTGGCGTTGATTGTGATCGCCATTCGCATCATTCAAGGTCGGCGGGTAGTCTGAACATGTCAACTCAAAAAATCATTGCAATACTATTGCTAATCATCGGTACGTCCGCACTTGCGTATGGTGGCTTCAGCTATACGCGTGAAACTCACCAGGCCAATCTTGGCTCACTGCATCTTTCTGTGGATGAGCAGCGCCACGTCAACATTCCCGTGTGGATGGGCGTGGGCGCTTTGCTGCTCGGTGGAGCATTGTTGTTACGCAGAAAAGCGTAACCAGGCATTCAGTGAAACACAGGATGCTGTATCTTGAGCTGAGTGCGCTGGCCGGTTATGCGGGACTCGTCATTCTGTCATTTCGTTGGGGTGTGACGTAACGTCACTTATGAAAGATTGCGAATAGCGGGATGATGAAGTGAATTATTGAGGCTTGCAAAGCTGATGGCTGGATTGGTGATTGCAGCGACTGCAGCTTTCGTTAATTTATTTTTTTGGCGGATCGCACGTGATGCCTATCCGATACGAATCAATAATGCCAATCAGCCAGGACAGGCCCAGTGCATAGGTGGCAATCGTAGAAGAGGTCATCACCTGTTGCGATTGTT
>DATAHE010000460.1:0-4096 GCA_036263355.1 Steroidobacteraceae bacterium
ATCGACGGCACCGGGAATCTGTCGCAGCTTCACTAATAACTTGCGCGCGATATCACGATTGGCTGCGGTGTTGTTACCGACGATCTGGATATCCAGCGGTGCAGGTAAACCAAAATTTAGTATCTGACTGACAATGTCTGCGGGAAGGAATGCAAAGGTGACAGAGGGAAAGTTGTTTTCAAGCTTTGCGCGTAACTGCTTGATGTATGTTTCTGTAGGCTGATGATCTTTGCTAAGTGTAATGAAGATATCGGCGTCGGCCGAGCCGACCGGCGCAGACGTGCTGTATGACAGATTAATGCCGCTGTATGGAAGCCCGATGTTGTCCGCGACGCTTTGCAGTTCGTCAGCAGGAATAATTTCCTTGATCAACGCTTCGACGCTGTCACATATCTTTGCAGTTTCATCAATGCGCGTGCCGCTTTGAGCGCGCAGATGCAGTTTCATTGAGCCGCCATCTACCGCAGGAAAGAAGTCACGACCCAGCCATGGCCACAGTGGCGCAGCAGTAATGGAGATAGCAACGAATACAATCACCAGCGTCCATCGATGCCGCATGCCTGAATGCAGCAACTCGTGATAGTCATCGCGAAATCCACTGAACCATTTTTCGAATCGACGCTGGATACGTGCGAAACGGTTGCTGCTGGTTGATGTCACATGTTCAACAACGTGCAATCGCAACCAGTACTTCGCCAGTGTCGGTACAAGTGTGCGTGATAACACATACGATGCCAGCATGGCGAAGACGACGGCTTCGGCCAAAGGTACGAATAGAAATTTTGATACGCCGGTGAGCAAGAACATCGGGATGAAGACCACGCAGATGCACAGTGTTGAAACCAGTGCTGGCACGGCGATCTGTTGAGCGCCATCGAGAATGGCCGTTTCCACATCCTTGCCTTGTTCCAGATGCCAGTTGATGTTTTCAATCGCAACAGTTGCGTCGTCGACTAGCACACCCACCGCCAGCGCAAGACCACCCAATGTCATGATGTTGATGGTCTCGCCGATCGCGGACAGACAGATGATCGACACCAGTACTGACAGCGGAATGGAGATGGTGATGATCAACGTGCTGCGCCACGAACCCAGGAATAACAGGATCATGAGTCCCGTCAACGCAGCAGCGAGAATGCCTTCACGAATGACGCCATTGACGGCGGCGCGCACAAACAGTGATTGGTCATCCAGCAGTTTGATCTTCAGATCATCGGGCAGATTGGCTTTGATCGCAGGTAGCTGTTCTTTGATGCGATCAATGATATCGATGGTGGAGGCACTGCCGGTTTTCAATACGGTCATCAATACCGAATGATGTCCATCAACGCGTGCCAGATTGGTCTGTGGACCAGCGCCATCGCGAACATTCGCGACATCGCGCACAAAGGTGGTGACGCCGTTGGTGGTGGCAATAGGCAGATCATTCAGCTCCTCCGCTTTAAGTGGAGTGGAATTCAGTTTGACGTTGTATTCCGTCTCGCCGATTTTCTGGCGACCTGCAGGTATGACCAGATTTTGTGTGCCGATGGCACTGCTGACATCCGCAGCAGAAAGTCCTTTGGCGCGAAGTGCAGCGGGATCGATATCCACTTGAATTTGTCGCTGCACACCGCCTGAAGGAAAAGGCAGTGATGCACCTTGCACTGTGGTCAGGCCAGGGCGGATGACTGTGTTTGCAAGATCAAAGAGCTGCGCTTCCGACGCTGTGGGACTGTCGAGTGCGAGTTGCAGAATGGGCACTGATGATGCGTTATAGGCAAGCACAAAGGGTGGCGTAGTTCCTGCTGGCGCCATGCGCAGCAGAGTCTGCGAGATGCCAGTGATCTGTGCGTATGCAAGTTCTTCGTTAACACGCGGCTGGAAGAAGTACTTTACTACTGCGATGCCAGACAACGATTGTGATTCAGTATGCTCAACGTCGTTGACGGTGGTTTGCGCGTTGCGTTCGGCCATGGACACGAGCCGATTCGCCATATCTTCAGGCGGTAATCCACCATAGCTCCACACCGTGCTAACAACCGGAATGTTGATGTTGGGGAAGATGTCGGTGGGCGTGCGTGCAATGGTGAAGGCACCGAGCAACACAATGAGTAACGCCAGCACGATGAATGTGTAAGGTCTGCTGAGCGCAAGCCTGACGAACCACATGGAAACTTACCCTCTGGCTTGCGAAACCAGGATTGCCGCTATGGCAATCTTGTCAGCAAGCACTAGTGCATATGGAAATTGATAGTGAAGATTAGCAGCTTTGCACCGTTGGAGCGCAGCAATGATCGTTCGGTGAACAAGCAAGGAACAAGTTAAGTGATAACGCAAGGCCCGAAGAGGAGTTGACTCAATCGTTCTGCGGATTGGAGATGAAGATATAACCCGATGAACGGATCCCTGTGAGAGATAAGAACCGGGTGAGGTGGGAATCCAATATCGAAGGAGGGTGCCCGCGAAGCTCGCTCCCTGAAGCCACTTACTTTCTTTGCCAATCCAAAGAAAAGTAAGGCAAAGGCCAGGGTAAGTGCATGCAGGGCATGCTCCCTGACAAGATTACTTCTTTCTTTGCCAAATCTAATAGAGGGCAAGGAGAGGAGAAGATAGGAAAACCTTTATCGAAGGAGGGTAAGTGCTTGCTACGCAAGCTCCCTGAGGTTACTTACTTTTCTTTGCCAATCCAAAGAAAAGTAACAAAAGAAAGATTGGTGCCGGAAAAAGGAATCGAACCTTCACGGGGGGTTACCCCGGCGGATTTTGAATCCGCTGCGTCTACCAGTTCCGCCATTCCGGCATTTTTTGGATACGGCGGCCCATACGGGCGAGAGGGCGGCAAGTATAGGGGGCGTATAAAAACACGCAAGATTTTTTTGTGTGACGGCGACTGAAAACAGCCAATATTTGTCGTGAAGCCGCTTGCCTGCTACCGTGCGCGCCCCATGCAACGCAGTGACTTCCATTACGATCTTCCGCCCGAGTTGATTGCGCAACATCCGTTGGCGCGTCGTACAGACAGCCGGCTGTTGCACATTGATTCCGCTGCCAAGTCTTATGTCGACAGGCAGTTCACTGATCTGCCGCAACTGCTCAAGCCAGACGACTTGCTCGTGTTCAACGATACGCGTGTGATTCCAGCCCGGGTATATGGCACCAAGCCCAGCGGTGGCAAAGTCGAGATCATGCTGGAGCGTATTCTCGACGGACGGCGAATTCTCGCCCTGGTGAACTCCAGTAAGCCCTTACGTGCAGATGCGCCAGTTCAACTCGCAGGCGGCATTACCGCCACCTTCGTATCGCGGCATGACGATTTGTTTGAGCTGGAATTAAGTGATGACCCACTCGCGTTCTTTCAGCAGCATGGCGCGTTGCCTCTGCCGCCGTATATTGATCGCAGTGCCGAACAAGCGGATGCAGAACGTTATCAAACCGTGTATTCGAAACAACTGGGTGCGGTGGCGGCACCAACCGCTGGGCTTCACTTTGATGCCGAGATGCTGGATAAGCTAGCGCAAATGGGTGTGCGTGCCAGTTACGTGACGTTGCATGTCGGAGCGGGAACGTTTCAACCCGTGCGCGTGGATAATCTGGATGATCACAAGATGCATCAGGAAATTGCTAACGTACCTGCGGATACCTGTAATGCGATTGTAGAAACACGTGAACGAGGTGGCCGCGTGATTGCAGTAGGCACAACCGTTGTTCGCAGTCTGGAATCAGCTGCGCAACATTCAGATGGAAAGCTGCAACCATTTCACGGTGAAACACGCTTGTTCATTCGCTCCGGTTATCAATTCAAAGTAATCGATGCGATGATTACCAACTTCCATTTGCCGGAATCAACATTGTTGATGCTGGTATGTGCATTTGGTGGATACGATCTGATGATGGCTGCGTATAAACACGCCGTTGCACAACGTTATCGGTTTTTTAGTTATGGTGATGCGATGTTGATTGAGAGGTTGATTGAAAGATAGTTGGCGTGTTTGCTGATGCTACTTGGTACCTTAATCAAAAACGTCGTGAACCCTTCCATGGAGACTCTGCAAAAACCTCCTGTTTTTGACAGTTTTGATAAGGTACCAACTAACATCAGTTTGCATCGAATGTA
>DATAHE010000461.1:0-2760 GCA_036263355.1 Steroidobacteraceae bacterium
ATAGCGACCGTATTGAAAATACAACGCTTCCAGTGCTGAATCGGTCGCACCGCGTGTATAGTTATCCAGCCGTTGCGTCGTTGTCAGAGAAGAATGATCGTCTTCGTCTGGATTAAGCATCAAATTCACACGATCAAAATACCGGCGATAGTCCAGAACATGAGCGTTGCGTAACTGCTCAACGGAGTGTCTCGAGGCTTTATTGATGTACGAGGCTGAGATCTCATGTTGGTTCTTTCCCTGACTATCTGGGCAATGATCGAACCCATTGAAGCTTGTGGCGGCTGAAATCAGCAATACCACCTCCGAAGCATCTTTGATCGCGATATACCCGTCCGAATAACTGATTACTCCGTCGGTAACTATAGGCTTGACGATCATTTCAAACCGCATGCCTTTGCAGTGCGAAGGATCGTCATAAACAATAGGCTCGGCATTCACGTTGAAGTAGCTTGGGTCCACATGCGCTGGCGCTTTGCCTTGCAGAATTAGCCGCCCATCTGAATACAGAGTGGCGAAATGAAGCGAACTTCGTGCTCCAATCTGCAGTGACAATTGGCGTTTCCTATCGGCATTGAAATGCATAACAATGATGTTTGCTGGCGCAGAGGCAAAGACTTCACGTCGATAGTGCGTGCCATTAACAGAAAATTGGGTAGTCGCTATCGCGTCTGAAAGATTTAGCGTTCTCTCGTAATCAGCAACCTCATGTTGTGGCAACTGCTGCTTTATCAATACATCCGCAAGCGGAAGATAACTTTCCGTATAAGCACCTTGCATGTTTTTCAGCAGTTCTTTGGCCTGTGCAAAGTCGCCGCGAGTCAGCGCTGCTCTTGATGGGGCGAGATAACGAAACGCGTCAGGATTAATATTCTTCTTAACGGGGCCACCGCTCCATAGCGTGGCTTCGTTAAGTTGCAGTTGCTCATTTTCCGCGCCACCAAAAACCATGGCGCCAAGCCTGCCATTCCCTATGGGTATTGCTTCAGTCCAAACCTCGGCAGGCCTGTCATATCGCAATACAAGGCCCGGCTGAGCGGCTACATGCGCGAGAGGCAGCAAAGTCAGACAAACAGCAATATATCTTTTCATGTTGTTTACTTTAGGCTGGTAGTTGCTGCAATTAGTAATATAAATCTACAATGCAGCTCGCGCAAACGGATTGCGCAAGCTAACCATATTTGAAACACTGGCGATCTTCGCCTTAACGCAAAAGCTCATGAATCAAGCCTGTTATATCGCCGGTGATTGGGGAACCACGAATCTCCGTTTCTATCTTTGCGATAACAACGGCAAGGTGTTGTCCTCTGCCGAAGGACCAGGTGCGTCGCAAGTGTCTGGCGATTATGCCATTCTGTTTGAATCACTGACCTCGCCTTGGAATGACTTCGGCAAGAACAAACTGCCTGCAATTCTGTGTGGCATGGTGGGGTCCAGCATCGGATGGAAACTAGTCACTGCGGCGCAGTGCCCCGTACTGGCAGATGCCGTCACGAAATCAATTTATTCGATCCCGGAACAGAACGTATTCATTGTCCCTGGTCTGTCGTGTCGCAACGCACTGGGTGCTCCTGATGTAATGCGCGGAGAAGAAACGCAGATACTCGGTGCGCTACAGCTAAACCCATCATTACGAAAAGGTCGACACGTACTTTGCTTGCCGGGAACGCATACCAAGTGGGTGATGGTTACAGATAATTCTATTGAACGTTTCATCACCATGCCGACTGGCGAAGTGTTTTCTTTGTTGAATCAGTATAGCGTTCTGGTTCGCGATGCACGCAATGGCGATGCAAAGAGCGATCATGACCAAGCTGCATTTGAGCAAGGGATGCATGAAGCAGGTAATAACCCAGATGTCGGATTGCTGGCGCGGGTGTTTCAATGTCGCAGCCGTCGTTTGTCTGGTGAACTCACATCACAAGCTACGCCTTCATTTCTATCCGGCTTGTTAATCGCTTCCGAAGTAATGGATGCGGCGGCATTGATGAGTGAAGAAATGAAGGCTGGTGTTACCATCATTGGCACGACAAAGCTGGGCAATCTTTATCAGCAGGCGCTTGCCAAGATCAACAAGACATCCACAATCGTTTCGGGTGATGATGCGGTACTGCAAGGGCTGAACTATGTTCATGGCCTGTTGCATCAACGAGGTGAGTTATGAAGGTTCAATCCCCCATCGTTGCGATTCTACGCGGTATCACGGTAGATCGCGCGGAGTCCGTGGCGCGTGCACTATATGATGCTGGCATCCGCATCATTGAGGTGACCTTCAATTCACCTGATCCACTCTCGAGTATCAAGAAGATCACTCAATTGAATTTGCAAGATTGCTTGATCGGTGCGGGAACCGTTGTGAGTGTTGATGATGTGCAGCGAACTTATGATGCTGGTGGCCGGTTAGTCGTTACTCCCAACTGTGATGTCGGGGTCATCTCTAAAGCTTTGCAACTGGGGATGACGGTATTGCCAGGTATCGCGACACCGACTGAAGCGTTTGCAGCCGTTCATGCAGGAGCGTCACACCTAAAGTTATTTCCAGCGGCGACATACGGTGTTCAACACTTGAAAGCACTCAAATCTGTATTGCCCACTCATGTCAAAATATTTCCAGTTGGTGGTATTGGTGCGAATGACATTGCGCAATGGCGGCAGGCTGGTGCCAATGGCTTCGGTTTTGGATCAGAGCTCTTCAAGCCGGATTATTCATTGGATGAGATTGCTGAACGCGCACGGCAGATTATAAATGCGTATGACTCA
>DATAHE010000462.1:0-2612 GCA_036263355.1 Steroidobacteraceae bacterium
TAATGCGCATCGGTCCCTATCAACTCAGCAGCAATCTGGCTCTCGCCCCCATGGCGGGTGTGACTGATTTGCCATTCCGGCAATTATGTCGCCGTTATGGTGCTGGACTGGCCGCAGGCGAAATGCTGACGAGTAATGTCAAATTGTGGAACTCAAAAAAATCGCAGGGACGTTTCAGTCACGCTGATGAACCAGAACCGCGCATCGTGCAGATTGTTGGCGGTGATGCCGCAATGATGGCAGAAGCCGCACGCATGAATGTCGATATGGGCGCACAGATCATCGACATCAACATGGGCTGCCCCGCCAAGAAAGTTTGTAATAAGGCAGCAGGCTCAGCGCTGATGCGCGACGAAGAATTAGTCGCTTCGATTCTGCAATCAGTTGTTACCGCAGTGAACGTACCGGTGACTTTGAAGATTCGCACTGGCTGGGATGCTGAGCATCGTAACGGTGTAAGCATCGCCCGCATTGCACAAGACTGTGGCATTCAAGCACTTGCAGTGCATGGCCGCACGCGTGCGTGCATGTTCAATGGTGATGCAGAGTACGAAACAATTCGCTCAATCAAACAAGCTATAAAAATTCCGGTGTTAGCGAATGGAGATATCGACTCGCCGCAGAAAGCACAGCAAGTGCTTGAACGTACTGGTGCCGACGGTGTGATGATTGGTCGCGCTGCACAAGGACGGCCGTGGATATTCAGAGATATTGCAACCTATATCGCTACAGGAAAATTGTTACAACCACCTGACACGGCGGAAGTACGTGGTATTATGCGCGCCCATTTGCGCAGCCTGTACACATTTCACGGGGAAGACGTTGGAGTACGGATTGCGCGCAAGCACATAGGTTGGTATGCCGAAGGACGTCCACAACAGGATATCTTTCGGCGTGTAGTGATGCGAGCCGAAACACCAGAGATACAACTGGCGGCAGTCGAAGCCTATTTCGACGCACTGGCCGATGCCGCTTAGGCATTACCACGCACACTGCATTTAATTTGGAATTGTTTGGTGAGATGCGCATGGCACCAAAGAAAACAATGAATACCCGCAAGTCTCATAAAGAAGAGCTGGTCAAGTCCGTAAGCAGATCTGCGAAGATTTCGCATCATGTCAGCAACGGACATAGTGTTAACGGAAATGGACACGATTCCCATAACCATAATGGTCACAATGGACGTAACGGACACAACGGGCATCATGCCAATGGCAATGCCATCACGCTGCGTAATCAGACTGCGCATGCGCTGGACACATACTTCACCAACCTGAACGGCCACCAGCCCGGTGAACTTTACAATCTGGTCATTCGCGAAGTCGAAGAACCATTGTTCCGCGCAGTGCTGGGTTATGTTGATGGCAATCAAAGTCGTGCTGCTGAAGTCCTGGGGATTAATCGCGGTACGCTGCGCAAGAAGTTGCGCGAGTACGGATTGCACGACGCCTGAACAGTTACCTGTCCAGATAAACAACTTCCGATAACGAATATATTTTTGAGAGTAAACGTGACCACCACGATTCGCCGTGCATTGATCAGTGTTTCAAACAAGGAAGGCTTGCTCGAGTTCGTCAGGGAGCTGCAGAAGCTGGACATTGGTATTCTTTCCACCGGCGGTACCGCGGCGTTGCTCGCGCAGAACGGCTTCAAGGTAACTCAAGTTTCAACGCACACTGGCTTTCCGGAAATCATGGATGGCAGAGTTAAAACATTGCATCCAAAAATTCACGGCGGCTTGTTGGGACGTCGTGGCGTTGATGAAGCGGTAATGCAACAACATGGCATCGATGCGATTGATTTAGTCGTCGTGAATCTTTATCCCTTCGCTGTAACCATTGCAAAACCTAATTGCAGTTACGAAGATGCGATCGAAAACATCGACATCGGCGGACCTGCCATGGTTCGCGCTTCGGCGAAGAATCATGATCGCGTAACGATTGTGGTTGATCCCGGCGATTACGCTGCGGTTCTGAAAGAGCTGGCGAACAACCATGGTGCAGTGAGCGAAGCAACGCGCCGTCGTCTGGCTGCTAAGGCATTCACGCACACAGCCAATTACGATGCGATGGTAGCGAGTTACCTGACCAAAGTAACTCAGGGCAGTGAAAGCGAGTTCTCTGATTTACTGCCACTTCAATTTCATAAGCGCATGGACCTGCGTTACGGCGAAAACCCACACCAAAGCGCTGCGTTCTACGCGGCCAATGATCTGCAAGGTGCTAGCATCGCCAACGCCAGGCAATTGCAAGGCAAGCAACTGTCATTCAACAACATCGCTGACAGCGACACGGCACTTGAATGTGTTCGTCAATTTGATGCACCCGCTTGCGTGATTGTGAAACATGCCAATCCCTGTGGCGTTGCAGTGGGCGCGGATATTCTTGAAGCCTATGATCGCGCGTACAAGACTGACCCTACTTCCGCATTCGGCGGCGTCATTGCATTCAACCGTCCACTCGATTCGAAAACAGCCAATACATTACTCGATCGTCAGTTCGTTGAAGTCATCATCGCACCGGATGCCGATGCAGAATCGCGTGCACTGTGTGGTCGTAAAGAAAATGTACGGTTGCTGATTACCGGCAACCTGAACGACAGCAACAGCAAGT
>DATAHE010000463.1:0-7096 GCA_036263355.1 Steroidobacteraceae bacterium
CGCTTGGGTTCAAGGAGTTTGCGCGTGAATCGGGCGCAGTTTGTATTAATGGCGAATATGTTGATGAATTACAGATGGCATTGACCATTCAACGTTGATTCAGCCAGCCGCTTGCTGAGATCGTGCCACTGGAAGTGAACCGGTTTCATCGTTAAGCTTTGGCGCGCATTGCTCGGGAGGTTCCATGTCATTTGAAAACGTTACGCTGCAGGGAAGATATATTCGCCTTGAACCGTTGAGCTTGTCGCATCGCGACGGATTGCGACGATCCGTTACTGACGGTGAATTGTGGAAGTTATTTTATACCCTGGTTCCGAATGTAGATGGAATAGATAACTACATTCGTACCGCGATGATGCAGCATGAAGCGCATCAGGGGCTGGCGTTCGCCACTGTGGACATGTCTAGCAATAACGTTATCGGCTCGACACGCTTCATGAAGGCGGATCTACCGAACAAACGTGTGGAAATCGGCGCTACCTTTCTGGCAAAAACATTTCAACGCAGTGCTGTTAATACCGAAGCCAAGCTGCTGATGCTGACACATGCATTCGAAGTGCTAGATATGAATCGTGTCGAGTTCATCACTGACTATCTCAACACCACCTCCCGTAATGCCATATTACGTCTCGGCGCAAAGCAAGAGGGTATCCTCAGAAATCACATGGTGATGCCCGATGGTAGGGTCCGCGACTCGGTGTTGTTCAGCATCATCAGAAATGAATGGCCAGGCGTGAAACAGAATTTGCTATTCAAACTAATGCAGCGTGTCACAGAGAACATACAATGAAACTGGTTGCCATTGATCATGTGCAGCTTGCGATGCCGGAAGGTCAAGAAGCGAAAGCAGTATTGTTCTATGTCGATATCCTCGGCATGAAGCAAGTGGCAAAGCCTGCCAGCACGAGCCCGGGTGGTGCGTGGTTTAAGAATGATTCAGTCAAGTTGCATCTGGGTGTGGAGAAAGATTTTCGTCCGGCGCGCAAGGCGCATCCCGCCTTGTTAGTGGAAGAGCTGGATGTATTGCTCACAATGCTTCGCGAGAAGGGATATCAGATTACAGCTGCCGAGGACATGGACGGACTGCGGCGTGCTCATGTCAATGATCCGTTTGGCAATCGCATCGAATTGATTAGCTCTCAATAAAAAAGGCCGGTCTCACCAGACCGGCCTTTGTATTCAGTCAGCTGGTATTTTTCTACTTCTTGTCTTCAGCAGCCGTTGGCATCATCACCGCTTTCCATGCCTTGTCGCTCAACAAATATTTTTTTGCTACCGCATGAACGCGCTCTGCCGTCACCCCTTTGACGAACTCTGTCTGTTTGCGTAACCATTCCGCATATTGTGGATCAACATCGGTGGATGTTAATGAACGCGACCAGAATTCATTACTCTGCTGCTGCTTGCTGATGGTCGCCAACATGGGTAGTTGAGCACGAGAGAATTCATCAGCATTAACGGTCTGCTTGCGAAGGTCTTCAGCTACTTCGTTGATGGTATCAAAGAAGACCTTTGTATCTTCCGGCTTGGTATCAGAAGAAACAGCCATATAGCCGTAGCCTGCAAACTGCCATGAGCCATCGAACTTCACGCTTGCGGTGTAGCTTGAGCCAGTTTTTGAACGCATCGCGTCGACCATGCGCGCCTGAATGATATTGCTAAGTACGTGCAGATCTGCAGTCTCGGACAGATTGCTGCGGCTATCCGTTATCGGCCATGCAATCATCGCCTGTGCCTGATTTTTGTTACCCGTGTGAGTTAATACCAGGGGTGTCTGCATCGCAGAGGGGAACTTGGCATCGCCGACCGGAGAAACTTTCGTCAACGCGACGGGCCGTTCTGGCAATGCACCCAGTGTTGCCGCAACGCTATCAATCGCACGTTGCACATCCACATCACCGACGATGGCAATCTGAATGGGCCCATGTTTTAACTGCGGATCGAGCCAGGCCTTTAACGCATCACGTTGCGCATCTTTGACATCCTGTACTGATGGCCATCGCCAACGCATGTCATTTGAATGCAGCAGGAAAGGCGCCTTGCTGAACATGCTATACAAGGGCTGCGCATCAATGGATGGAATGTTGTCGATCCACATATTACGCAGTTGTTCGAACGCGCTGTTGCGTAGGGCAGGCTCCGTCACATACGCAGTCAGTACCTGCAACTGCACATCGAGATCAGCAGGTGTGGTGACGCCATGCAATGCGATGTTGTTTTCATTCAAAGCAGGTTCGATGCGGTACGCTTTGCCTGCCAGAACCTGTTGCATGGTGGGGAAGTCGATTTTCTCCAATCCGCCAGTAACCAGTGCATTGAGCATAAAGTTGGGTGAGCTGCCATCTTTCTTCAATGACAATCGGCCATCGCCAGTTTTTACTACGACATCAACCTGCCCAGCAGAGAAGGCGGTGTGTTTCACGGCAAGCAACACGCCATTACTGAATTTCACAAACGTAGTGTCGATGTCATCTAGTTTGCTCTGCCCAGCAACCTTTCCTTTCTCTCCGAAGGCAGTATAGGGCCACATTGCTGCAGCTTGCACGCCGCTGTCCTTGCTTACATCGTTAACGGCCTGCTTGTAAGTGGCAGCCAAAGTTGCCTCGCCACCTTCAACCGGTTTGCTGCTGGTCAGGAACACCATGGTATTAGTGCCGCTCAATGCTTTGCGCAGTGCTGCGGTGACTTGTTCGGCCTTCAAGTTCTTGAATGCGCCTTCTGCAAATTCCAGATTCTGTTGTGGCGTGATAAAGACTTCATTGTCTTCAAGGGAATTGACCAGCGAATTAGCAAGGTCAGGTGTGCGACGCGTGTTCGCCCCAGCGACAGCAGTTTGCAAGGAAGTACGCAAACTGGAAATCGCACGATCAACTTCATCCTGACGCACGCCTTGTGTTAATGCGTTATTTACAATGCGTTGCGCAGCCAGCAGACCATCACGCCATTTTTCTGGCGTAGTGCTGATGGAAATTTGTGAACCGCTAATTGATTTGAACAGATTGTTGTAATGACTGGCGCTGGCTTCGGTGAACGCAGCATTGTCTGCCAGTGCGGCTTGCTGAAAGCGCAGGTTAAGTACCGTCAATCCGGTGTAACGAATAAAATCTTCATATTGCTTGGCAAGCGAATCACCGCTTGCATCGTAAGGACTCGCAAAGCTGATGGAGATGGAAGTGCTCAGGCTCGGTTCAACAAAGACATGTGCAGCGTGATCAACCGGTTTCAACTTGCCGAAGTCTGGATCGCGATCACTTTTCTTCGCAGGCTTCCAGTCAGAAAACTTCGCGACGATTTTCTTCGCCATCTTGTCTGCATCGATGTTGCCAACCACGATCAGCGTGGCGCGTTCAGGGTGATAATAAGCGTCGTAGTAACTGCGAACTGTTTTAGCATCGATCTTCTCCAGTATCTCTGCCTTGCCGATGGGCCAGCGACTCGGTGCACGCATGCCCGGCATCAATGCAGTAATTTCGCTAATGCCTGCACGCATCTCCGGCGTGTCCCGTAAACGCATTTCGGAAAGCACAACGCCACGCTCGGTCTTGATGGCATCATCGGTGATGTTCAATTCGCTGGCAATTTCGCGCATCAGCATCAGGCCTGTGTCGACGTTGTCATCAGTGGCATTCGGCAAATCAAACTTGTAAACCGTCTGTGTTGTGGAAGTGGAAGCGTTGGTGTCTGCGCCAAACTTCAAACCGATACGTTCCAGAATCTTGTCAAGCTCGCCATCTGGCACGCGCTTGGAACCGCGAAACGCCAGATGCTCCAGCAAGTGAGCAACGCCTTGTTGCGCTTCGTTCTCCTGAATAGATGCCGTGGCGAATCGGAATCGCAGTGACACCGTGTCGGTCGGTGTATTGTTGTGCATCACGACATACCGCATGCCGTTTGGCAGTGCGCCAAACTTTACCTTCGGGTCGGGTTTCAGATCGCTGCGATCCTGTGGCCATGGTGCGGCATTGCTCGCTGCCAGTGACAACGTCGCAATTAACGAACTGATAACGAGAAGGAATGCGCAGGTGATCTTGCGGGCGGTAACCAGAGGTTTCACGATAGCTCCTTAGAGGCACTTATTAACGTCGGCCTGTTTAAATATGAAACGGCTTGATCGAGCAACTGAATCGAGGATCGATCAAACGGCCTGACCATAGTGGATTATACGCGCAGCGACTATTAAAACATCGTTATTATAGGTGCCCTTAATCACATGTCCGTCGGCACCGAAAGATTTTTTCTGCATACTGACCCAGTGTGACTCAAGAGTTATTCAGTGAAGCATCCAATGAAATGGCCAGATAAATTGTTAGCGTTGTTGTGGATGGCAGCGGTACTCAACACGTTCACAGCTACTGCCAATGGTAGCGACGTGGTAGCGAGCGATGCGCCGGTGCATGACAGCGACGTGAGAAATCAGGTGGAAGACTCCATGGACGAAGTCATTGTGACCGGTGAATGGGCTGGCCCACAGATGTGGAAGATATCGCGCGGCAATCACGTGGTATGGATGCTTGGCACGCTGCAACCACTGCCGAAGGATATGGTGTGGAAGTATCAGGAAGTAGAGAAAATCATTGCTCAATCGCGGCAGGTGATTGGCAAGACCAATGTGAAGCCGAAGGTATCGATCTTCGGCATCATTCCGCTTTATCTACAATTTCGCAAAGTATCCAAGCTCCCGGATGATCAAACGCTTAAAGATGTGCTGCCCGCGGAGTTGTACCTGCGTTATCAGGCATTGCTGACAACAAACAAGGTGCGTGACAGCGATATAGAAAGACTGCGCCCCATTGTTGCAGCGGGCCGTCTTTATCAGGACATCATTGAGGCGAATGGATTGACAGGTAAGAACGACGTGCAAGAGACAGTGTTCAAGCTTGCTGATCGTCACGATGTCAAAGTGAACGATCTGACACTGAAAGTGGAAGCGCCGAAAGAAATATTGAAAGAAGCCAGTCAGCTGCCGGTATCGGCTGAGATACCGTGTCTCGAAGATGTGGTCGCCAGTCTGGAAGAAGATTTGCCCATGCTCAAAAAGCGTGCGTCTTCATGGGCGCGTGGTGATGTCAATGCGCTGCGTAAACTGATGTCTGAAAAGACGCGTACCGCATGTCGCGAAATTATCCTGAGCATGGATCGTGTCAAAGCAGTCAGCGACAACGCCAAAGCTGTGTGGTTTAACGCCATCACCGAATCGCTGGATCGTTATGATTCGGCAATGGCTTTAAGTCCCGTATATGAATTGATTGGCAAGGACGGCATACTGGATCAACTGCGTGCCGCAGGTTATCAAGTTGAGGGTCCTTAATTTTTCACATCGCGAGATGCATGCGGCTGTCGCATCAATAGACGTGAACACGGCGTGTCACTGTCATTTGATAAGTCCAAGTCACGATGCTTAGCTGCTTACCAGCCATAGCGTGTGGTAAGCACGCCAAATGTCACGCCACCAGCATGTTCTTTTGTGGAATAGCCGATTGCTGGTGACACGGTCCAGTGGTCATTGATAAAGAAAGCTGCGCACAGCTCGGTGGTTATCAATGTGCCAGAATTTTCAATGCCCTTATCGTTGAAGTATTGGGCTATCAATGCAACCTTGGGCAAGCGATACGCAATTCCAGCGTTCCAGCTGTGTTGCAGAGCGGCTGTCTCTCGCGTAACACCTGACACTTGCGTCGATAGCGGATTCGTTATGGTGCTTAGCAATCCGCCGTTGTTACCACTTGGCGCATTCGTAGAATCCTGGTGGGTTATCGAGTTATAGCTGTAATGCATTCCACCCAAGGACATCGCAAGTCGTTCAGTCAGATTGATAAGCCCATGCAGTCCGATACCGTTACCGTTAAGAGACTGGTAAACCGGCGCGCTGACTATGCTGCCCTGATTGTTTGTTACAGGCACGGCACCTCGTAATTCCATATTGCGATGCAGAGCGTCGACGCCTATCCCCACTCGACTATTGTGCCAATCTAAAGTGCCGCTCCAATCGTGTTGACGATACTTATCGCCGTCGTTGCGCTGACTGGCGCTAAGCGCAACACTGAACCGCTCACCGATGAGACCGCCGCCCAAACTAATCAGTGAAGGATCGAGTGCGTCACTTTGTTGCTGGATGTGGAGCTTCCCCGTTCCAACTTGAAGCCACGAGTGTTCGCCGATGCTAAGGCCAAGAGCACCAGTGAATTGGCGGTTGTTATCGCCATCGCTTTGAAGATTGATGCTTGCATAGCGCATTCCGGCGTTTGGTTTGCTAACGCTGGCTTCGTCGGCCGAAGCATTCAAAGCCAAGAGAAGCAACGCAGCAGCAATCTTGTTACCTGTAGGTGAAGAGCGGAACATAACGTATCTCCCGTTGGAAGAAGCACAAAGCAGAATTTGCACTGCATCGACAATTGCCGATGTCTACCTCTATACGTTTGGTGATACGCGTTTCTTCCTTTAGCTGAATGTTTTTATGAAAACTATTTTCAGATGTGCGCATGCAAACTATATCGCACCAGGTATCTATTTTGTGCTGACAAAAAGAACAAGGCGACCCCATGGTTCGCCTTGTTGTAAGTGAAGAAATATTTTTCTTCTTTTCGATAACGGCACGGAAACTACAGTTAATGCGTCGCTGATGCACTGGCTTCGAATGAGTCTGAGCCACTAGCGTTAACTTTCGACTTGCTCACGTTAGCGCTGCTATCCGTTGAAGCACCGGAATGCGAACCGATATGGCCACTCTTGACCTTTGCGTTGGTATCCGTGTCTTGTGTTTTTGCACCCGACATATTCGCACTGGCAGAGGTGGTAGGAACGGCCACATGTGGTGATGAAATTGCTGGCTTGCTAGGTGCCGCACTCGTGGTACTAGTCGCTGCATTGCCAGTTGATGCAGTTGACGTTTGATCTTTGGCAACTGCATTGCTCGCTGCAGCACCTGTTCCAGATACAGACTTACTTACGCTCGCGTCGTTCGACCATGCTGTGTCTTTAGCGTCATTGCTAATCGCATATGCAGTTTCCACTGATGTTGAAGCAGCGACTTCGGCAGTGGGTTTGACGCGATCGATTGCATTGGCTGAGTTATCCTTGATGGTCGAAACGGAATTTC
>DATAHE010000464.1:0-7722 GCA_036263355.1 Steroidobacteraceae bacterium
CTGCCCTGCAGATATCTGCAATGCGCAAACAACTAGCACCGATGTTTATCGCAGGCGAAGATGAACGCAATGAACTTGCCACACAACGCGCCAACGCAGTTCAGGATGTATTGTTGAGCAACACCGAACTTGCGTCGGAACGCGTTTTCAAAGTGGCCGATGCAGTCGCAGCGAAAGCACCTGCTGGTATTGCAAGAATGGAGTTGAAGCTAGAGTAATAAGCGAGTGGCCAGTTACTTTTGTGGAGACTGGCTATTTTGCGTCCGCGGTTCAACTCGAATCATATATGGCTTAGCAGGGTCGATGCTGGACGCTGAAGAAGAACTTGAGGAAGTCGCTTCTGGCTTTTTGGTATCAAAAATCACTGGTGTCCAGATATCGATGACGCGATGAGTGACTTTCACCGACCTGTCGATCAACAACAACAGCAAGCAGATCGTGACTAGCGCAGCGACAGCTGCAATCGCAATTTGCTTTGGTGAGCGAACCGGCTTCTCACTGTCGCGCTGCAGTCGATGTAGCGCGCGACGCTGTAACATCAAACCCACATCATGTTGTGGGTTGTTTGTTTCGGCTGGCTTATCGGGCTGCTCGCTCATGCGGCGATGATATGACACTTAACGAGGCTTGTTAAGCAACGAAGTGAACCAATTGATTAAAACTGTATTCAGAACGGATTGGACAACACACTGCGAATCTTGTCTCCATACGTCCGACCCGACTGCAAACGCTCGCCGGATAACATCTCAAATTCATATATCCCATATGACAGGGAAGAAAAACGCTTGATGCGCTGTACGTTCACTATGTGCGATCTATGAATTCGCAGAAATCGATCCGGATCAAGCGACGATTGAATGGTGTTCATGGTGACATGAAGCGTGTAACTTGCATCACCGACATGCAGCCGGACATAGTTTTGCAGCGCTTCGATCCTGTCCACTTCATCTACTGAGACAAAGATGGTTCCATCACCGGATCGAACCGCAAATCGTTGCAGCGGACGCGTGGGTTGAGCGATTGCGCCAAGCATCGTGACCAGTCTTTCCATTGATTCGTTCGACGAACCCGTCTGAAGTCTTCTGAGCGCGCGATTAAATGCGATATCGAAACGGTCTTGTATAACTGGCTTGAGAAGATAGTCCACCGCGCTGACTTCAAACGCGCGGATTGCATACTGGTCATGAGCTGTTATGAAAATGACGGCTGGCATGATTTCAGGACTCACGGTATCGATTACCTCCAGTCCATTCATACCTGGCATCTGAACATCCAGCAGAACCAGATCGGGCTTGTGATGCTGGATCTGCGATACCGCTTCTTTACCATTGATGGCCTCAATGACTTCACTGACACAGGATTGTCGCGCAATATGCAGACGCAGCCCATCGCGTGCCAACGGTTCATCATCAACGACCAGAATCTTCAGTCGCATTGACGACCTCCAGAGTCTCAGTGTGGAACGGTATTGTCACCGTGACCTGCACACCCTGTGGCAACCTATTCTCTGCGTGAAGTACGCCTCGTGAACCATATAAGTGTCTGAGCCGGTCGCGCGTATTCGCAAGCCCAATCCCTTTACCTCCGATCAATGGCTCCGCGCTTCCTGGACCATCATCGCTTACCGTCATCATCAGCGTGTCACCCTGCTTATAAGCACCAATGTCGATTAGCACGCAACTTTCGCTACGCGCCAAACCATGTCGAATTGCGTTTTCAACCAGTGGCTGTAATACCATGTGTGGCACCAGCGCATCAGCAGTCATTGGTTCAGCCTCAATTTTCACTTTCAATCGATCCTTGAAGCGCGTTTGCTCAATTGAAAGATAAAGTTGCAAGAAGTCCAGCTCACGCTGCAGCGTTACTTCATGAACGGCCACATCCTCGAGTGTCAGGCGCAACAAGTCACTGAAACGCGCAAGCGTTTGTACCGCTTCAGGGCCTTTGTTCTGCTCGGTCAGCACCATAATCGCGTTAAGCGTATTAAAAAGAAAATGCGGCTGCAGCTGCATCTTCAACGCATTGAGTTGAGCCGCGGTTAATTGTTGCGCGAGCATGGTCGAACGAATGGTTAATCTCTGCGCCTCGCTTTCACGTTCTTTCGCTTCTTCATGGGCTTTCAGCATGGTTTGAATAATGAGCACGGCCCAGTAGCGGATCACACCGCCGTGAAACCCATATGCAAGCAGCAAGGAAATAGCAGATCCCAATGAATAGGCTTCGGTCGCTGGTATGACCTTCATTGCCAATAGAAGCGGCGCTTCAAGCGTGTTGGCGATCAATGAGAAAGCAACACTGCAGATAACATGTATAAGCACGTGGCTGACAAGATGGCCACGTTCAAGCGCCCAACGTCGCCCCAACCAGAGAACCGCCGGCGTCAGGACCGCGCACACATACATCGCGGCCATCCAGCCTGCAAGTATGGAAAGCCATCGAATCGATTCGCCGCGATACAGACGCGTCATGAAATCCTGAGTCGCGAAGAACACGCCTGCGACGGTCCACGCAAGCCAGATATTGAATAGTTTTCGTAACATCGGAGTCATACGGCTTCAATGATGCTGGATTTCAGAATCCCGTGCGCGCAACGGTGTTGAATTTTGACAAACCGCCACAAACCGTTGACGAAATACTGAAACGCCACAATAGCAGATGCACAAGGTCGCGCGCCCAAAGAGCCTGTCAGTGCGCCCATCGCTGGTTATTGTTAGTTGAGACAGAACCAGTGGCGGTTAGTCAAATAGTCCCTTTGGGCAACCACTGTCAGTGCCAGGATGTCAGCCACGATTTAAGCCTTCAATCGGAGAGCAATTATGCAGGTGTCTGGAATTCCACTATACGCACTCATGTTGATTTCTTCTGCCATTGGGGCGGAGGAAATGACGCATGCGCAAAAAGCATCACACGTACCCTTTCCTGAAAGCTATCGTTCATGGCAACTTGTAAAGTCAATTGTTGTTGGCCCCGATAGCCCACTGTCCGCAATGCGTGGTGGCATACATCACTACTATGCCAATCCGGCGGCAATCATTGGCTATCAAACAGGCAAGTTTCCAGATGGCGCCGTCATTGTTGATGAAGCAATGTGGATGAAAGCTGGCGAGGGCATGGCCAAGGGAATCTGGATGGAGAATGAGGTACGGTTTCTTGAAGTGATGAGCAAGGACGCTGCGCTCTACAGCACATCGGGTGGCTGGGGATACCAACGATTCGAAGGAGATGATCATCAAGGCAAATTAGATACAGATAGCCAAGCGCATTGCTTTGCATGTCACGAAAAGGCCAAAGATCGTGACCATGTCTATAGCAGCCTTAGACCCTGATTGTCTTCATCAATGAGATAACCATGATAAGCACCAACAAAACAATGCAGCACAGTGACTCAAATAAATTTGTGATCAAGAAGATTTTGCTAGGTGGATTCTCTGCAGGTCTCGCGGATTTTCTTTACGCGACGATTAACACGGTGGTCGCGGGTGGTTCGTGGATGCGGCCCTGGAAAGGTGTCGCAGGCGGACTGCTTGGTAGAGCGGCGCTAGACGGCGGGATGGAAACGGTCATTACCGGCATTGCATTGCACTTCTTCATTTGCTTCGTCGCTGCCGCATTGTTGTATGTGATCGCCAGTCGCGTAAAGTGGCTACCGAGGCAATGGATAATACTCGGCATTCTTTACGGCGTGGCATTCCTGGCGGTGATGAACTATGTGATCTTGCCGCTCTCCGCAATTGGAAGAGGCATTTATCCCTTCAACAAAATATACATTACGGTCTTCTTCCACATCTTGCTGGTGGGATGGCCAACTGCATTTTTTATCTCTCGCGCTTTAAAGCGCGGAGCGGTGCAAAATTGAATTACGAGACGATTCATATAGAGGCCAGGGCAATGTAGAGTCTAAGGCCAGTTGTTGGCAACGCGACCATCAGCTGCCGCAACTGGTAACGTTGCATTGGCGAGTACCAATTCTGCACCGTCCGGCAACGAAACTATTTTGACTGTCGTAGATGGCGATGACTTGCGCTGATCAAGAGATCGAACTACTTCCGGGGACAATACCGTGCTACGTCGATCACCCAGTTGCTGTAGTACGTAGCGGATCACTGGATAAACTTCGGCAGTATCCTGTGCACCGCGTGCGAGCTGTTGTGCCTGCGCTTGCAGTCGTGTCCAGCGAACATCTTTGATTGCTGCGTGCTCACCAATCACATCAAGGGCCTTGTCGAGCACCTGCTGCGCCTGCAAAGAGGTGTCGCCATCTGCAGCAACCACTAATTTGACATGCTTCAATGTCACCGCGCCGGTGCCACGAAGAATGACGCCTACACTGACTGCATCAGCATTACCAATGACAGAAGCAATAGATCGTTGCGCTGCAACAGCACTTGCGCTGAGCAATGCATCATCCGCATCGGATTCAAACAACTGCGTGCGATTATCGCGTGACGACTTGACCCACAGTGTAGAGGTCATCTGCTGACCTTGTTCGACATCCATGATCAAGGTGACACGGCGATTCTGAAATCGTGATGCCGGGAGCTTGAGCACCAGGTTGCCTGCAACATTTTCTTCACTGTCACACTGTACGTTGACTTGCGCGCCGGAGGCACTTTGAACATCGCCCCATGTTGCCAGTACGCAATTGGCAATCAGATCGCCATTCAACTTCCATTCAATAGCACGCGAAGCAACAGATAAATCAGTTGGTGAATTCGACGTCGCAAACAGCAAGCCCAGCAACAAACCCTTCATGTAACAACCTGCGTCAAAATTTGATCTTTGTTATGTTTACTGCTTGAATGGCAGTGGTTTCGAGTGTGACCTCTTTCACACAAATTGGAAAGTGAAAGATTTTTTTATGTTCAACACCTGAAGTGAGAGTCTCGTTATGTCCATGAGTGGCGGTTGTCTTTGCGGTGCAGTGCGTTACGAAGTGTCTGGCGATCCCGTCACCATGCGTGTCTGCTGGTGCAAAGACTGTCAGCGACTGGCCGCCGGCAATGGTGCAGCGAATATCCTGTTTCATCGCGATGCGATAAAGGTGACTGGCACGCTCGCCACATTCAGCAAGCAGGCGGAAAGTGGCAATGTGATCGACCGAAAATTCTGCGCCAATTGCGGCACGCAGATGTTTGGCGAGACTGCAGCACGACCAAACTTTGTCGTGGTGCGCGCGGGCACATTGGATGATCCTTCCATCTTCAAACCTGTGGCCTATATCTGGACGATCTCGGCACCATCGTGGGTGTGCATGGACGAAGCGATTCCAAAATTTGAAAAGCAGGCTCCTCCTCCACCTCCTTCGAAGTAGCTCATAAGTAACCGACATGACAATCACCGGCGGCTGCCTTTGCGGTGCGGTCAGATACTCCAGTACCGCAGAACCCATCATCACTCGCATGTGCTGGTGTCGCGTTTGTCAGTACTTTGCTGCGGGTAATGCAACGGTAAATGTGTGCTTTCCGAGCGAAGCGATTTCGATTTCCGGCGAACTTCGTGATTACCCCAGCACTGCCGATAGCGGCAACGCCATGCATCGGCGTTTTTGCCCCAGGTGCGGCACACACATGCTCAGTGAAAGCGAATCCCGGCCGCAGTTGATCTTTATCCGTGCAGGAACGCTGGATGACGCGACGATTGCCAAACCAGCAGCGAATATCTGGACTTCGTCGGCACCTGCATGGGCCTGCATGAATACCTCACTTACCGCATTTGAAGGACAGCCGCCACCGCCGTCTGCGCGGTGATGCGAAAAGGTTGCTTTCGGAAAGTCGCAAACCTCCCGCCTCTCATCTCTATATAGCCAAAGTTTCTGGCGGCCTTGCGGGGCCTCGGCTACAGTTGGAATATGTACCAGTACGATCAAATCGACAAAAAGCTCGTTAACGAGCGCGTAGCGCAGTTTCGCGATCAGACTCAGCGATTTCTGAACGGAACCCTGTCTGAAGACGACTTTCGCGCTTTGCGTTTGCGCAACGGCTTATACATTCAGCGGTATGCGCCGATGCTGCGCGTCTCTATTCCATACGGGCTGCTATCGAGCGACCAAGTGCGCATGTTTGCCCGCATTGCCCGCGAATACGACAAGGGCTTTGGTCACTTCACCACGCGTCAAAACATTCAGTACAACTGGCCCGAACTATCCAAGGTACCCGACATTCTGGAACTGCTGGCCAGCGTAGAAATGCACGCCATTCAAACCAGCGGTAACTGCATTCGCAACGTGACGTCCGACCATCTGGCTGGCGTAGCTAAAGATGAACTGGAAGATCCACGTCCGTGGTGCGAGCTGGTTCGTCAATGGGCCACAGTACATCCCGAATTCGCCTTCCTACCACGCAAGTTCAAGATTGCAATTACGGGTTCGGTTGCCGATCGCGCCGCAGTACGCGTGCACGACATCGGTTTGATCTTGAAGCGCAATGATGCTGGTGTCCTCGGCTTCGAAGTACTGGTCGGTGGCGGTTTAGGTCGCGCGCCGATGATCGGTCAAACAATTTATGACTTCGTCACGCCACAAGATTTGCTCGGTTGTCTCGAAGCGATTTTACGCGTGTACAACCTCGAAGGTCGTCGCGACAACATCCATAAGGCACGTATCAAGTTTGTGGTCAAAGCCAACGGCATGGAGAAGTTCCGCGAAATGGTGGATGCCGAATGGGCTGCATCGAAACACTATGCTCCAGTGTGGAGTGAGGCAGAAATTGCCCGCGTGAAAGGCTTCTTCAAAGCACCAGCCTATCAATCACTGCAAGATATGGATGTGATCAGCGGCAAAAGCAATGAATTCCGTCGCTGGTATCAACAAAATACGCGCGCACACAAAGCCACTGGCTATCGTGCCGTGATCCTGTCTTTAAAGTCTGTGAAACGTCCACCGGGCGATATCACTGACTCGCAAATGGAAGCGGTTTCTGACCTTGCTGATCAGTATTCATTTGGCGAAGTGCGTGTAATGCACGATCAGAATTTGTTGTTTGCTCACGTGCGCCAGCAGGATTTGTTTGAGCTGTGGCAGAAGCTCACTGCCATTGATCTAGCCACCGCCAACATCGGCACACTCACAGACATGATCGCCTGCCCCGGCCTTGATCTGTGCTCGCTGGCGAATGCACGCACGTACACCGTTGTCGATCTCATCAATCAGAAGTTTGAAGATCTCGACTATCTGTACGACCTTGGTGAAATTCAATTAAAGATGTCAGGCTGCATGAATGCCTGCGGACATCATCATGTTGGTCACATCGGCATCCTTGGTGTCGACAAGCATGGAGAAGAGTGGTACCAGGTAACGATTGGTGGCGCGCCAAGTGGCAGCGAAGCTGATCTGGGCGAAGTCATTGGTCGCTCTTTCAAGCAGGAAGAAATTCCCGATGTGCTCGAACGCATGTTTCGCGTCTATCTGGATATTCGCGAAGGCGATGAACGTTTTGTAGATACCGTGCGCCGCACCGGTATTGCTCCATTCAAGGCAGGTGCGTATGCGCAAGCTAATCAAGCTGCATAATTCCCGTCGCAGTGTCATCGACGACACCTGGCAGTACGCGGACGAAAATGCCGATGCGCAGTCGATCATTGTGTCGCTGACACAATGGCAAACGGATCGCGATGCATTACTGGCATCGGGCAAGAAGCTTGGTGTCAAACTCGCGCCAGCTGACAAGGTCGAAGCAATTGCTGCGGATGTCTCGAAACTGCAATTGATTGCACTGGAATTCGGCG